>JAYVAI010000359.1:0-8977 GCA_043751075.1 Cyclobacteriaceae bacterium
TATTTTCACAACGTGCTCAGGCGCATGCTCAACAAAGGCATCGTCAACGATCCGTTTGAAGATACACGCATTGGCTTGGCTGAGTGGAACAAGCACATAACAAGTTTTGGTTTTGGAAACCGTTTGGGCATCGACCTCCCCAATGAAAAAGGTGGGTTGATACCTACCCCTGCTTATTACGATCGTGCCTATCAAAACAGGCCGTGGAAGTTTTCAAATATTTATTCGTTGGCGATTGGCGAAGGCGAGAACTTAGTGGTGCCCATTCAGATGGCAAACTTTGCAGCAACCATTGCCAACCGTGGATATTTTTACACACCTCATTTGATAAAATCCATTGGCGATGATGGCAAGCCACTGCCTGCTTACACCGAGCGGCATTATACATCCATTGACCCCCAACATTTTGCGGTAGCTGTGGACGCCATGCAAAAAGTTGTGGAAGAAGGCACGGGCCAATACCGGGCCCGGCTCGAAGATGTAATTGTATGTGGAAAAACCGGCACGGTGGAAAACGAACCGCCCTTATTTGATCACTCGGTGTTCATCGCCTTCGCCCCACGCGACAATCCGAAAATTGCCATTTCGGTTTACGTGGAGGATGCCGGCCAGGGAGCACGTGCCGCAGCTTCCATTGCCAGCCTGATGATAGAAAAATATTTATTTGGCCAAACCAAACGGCCACACATAGAACAATACGTGCTTAACAACAAGTTTGAGTGAACAGGGAAGAAGACATATCAGGCAAATTGGATTGGGTGGCCGTGCTTTTGTACATTGGCATGGTGGCCATGGGCTGGCTGAATATTTATGCTTCCGAATACGATGAGTCGGTGCAACAAACCATTTTGGATTTGTCGCTCAACTCTGGCCGCCAGCTAATTTTTATTGCAGCATCCTTTATTATCATCCTCGCGATTGGTGTCATGGACATGCGGTTTTATGAAACGTTTGCGTATTTGTTTTACGGCCTCATTCTTTTTGTGCTGATACTCATTCCATTCATTGGCAAAGAAGTGGGAGGAAACAAAGCGTGGATAGGCATCGGCTCGTTTGGTGTGCAACCTTCGGAGTTTGCCAAATTTATCACAGCCATGGCGGTTGCTAAATTTATTGGCTCGGTAGGTTTTAGAATGGACAACCTGAGAAGCCAGGCTATATTGTTTGGTATGATAGCCCTGCCCATCGGCCTTATTTTTCTGCAACGCGATTTTGGCACGGCCCTGGTCTTCACCACTTTTGTTATTGTATTCTATCGCGAAGGCATGTCACCCTTTCTCATTGTTGTTGGCTTCTGCGCTGCCGTAATTTTTGTGCTCACCCTGCTGGTAAACAATCATCTTTACTTATATGCAGGCATTGCCATCGTGCTTGGTGTGGTTATTTATTTGGGCAAGAAAAAGATCAAACGGATTGTTTTGCTCACGCTCGGGGCAGTGATCATTGCTGGTGTTATTGAAAGCGTGGATTATGTAGTACATACTGTTTTGCCCGAGCATCACCAAAACCGATTGAAGGCGCTGATCAATCCCGATGCCTATCCGCTTACGTGGGGATGGAATGTGACCCAATCAAAAATTGCCATTGGCAGTGGCGGCTTTATGGGCAAAGGATTTTTGGAAGGCACCCAAACCAAATTTGATTTTGTGCCAGAGCAAAGCACAGATTTTATTTTTTGCACCATTGGTGAAGAGCATGGCTGGATGGGAAGCCTTTTTGTAGTTGCCATGTTTATCACACTCATGCTGCGTGTGATTTTTATTGCCGAGCGGCAGAAGGGCCGGTTTGCAAGAGTTTATGGATATGGTGTGGCCGGGATTTTTTTCTTTCACTTTGCGGTGAACATCGGCATGACCATTGGGCTTTTTCCGGTGATCGGCATACCGCTTCCCTTTTTTAGCTATGGAGGATCGGCCCTGTGGGGATTTACGATTTTGCTTTTTGTGTTGTTGAAGTTGGATGCCCACCGCGGCCAGATGTTGCAACGCACGGGGTGAAAGAGGGGAAAGGGGCAACGAGATTGAGAAAAATTTTGGTCAACTTAACTACGGCATTTTTTCGAATGTTGTTGGCCTGGTGATATGCAGGTACACCCTTCACAAATGTAGTGTATGCGGATGCCATTCTAATTCAATCGGTTAATGTTAGAATAAAGAGGTCTGATTAATTTTCTTCGGATGAAATGTTCCAACAATTACAAATGGATTTGGTGCAATTAAATGGAATTCTCTTGTTGTTCCAAGAAATAAAAATAAGTCTTTGGTTTTGGCAAAGTCCTCAAAATACTTTGCCTTTACATCAGAACAAGCTTTTGCTTCATCTCCTTCGTGCCTCTTTAAACTATTCCAAAATAAAGCACCTATTTCCCAATCTTCAATCATTAACGTGCTTTGATGATCATTCTCGTCAATAAATTTGAAAGAGAATTTGTAAGGAAGTTTCTGGACTACCTCAAAAGGATTTTCTGAATTTCTGAACAAGTTTAGCTGTTGAGCATTTGCTTTGAGTTTCGCCAACTTCTTCTTGTCCCACTCTCTTTCTGCTTTTTCAATTGTGAAATCCAAAATCTTTTTAGGTTTGAAAACGGCAAGTGATGTATATTTCGTTTCATCCTTTGCTTCGGCAATAAGTTTTGTCAAATTAGTTTGAACATTTTGGAGAACAATTTCCTTTCGTAATCTCCAGCTGTCATCGGTATTAAGTTGTCCAACAATTTTAAAATCGGTGTCTAGCGATTTAGGTTTGAAACTTTCCAAGCGAAAATCAGAAGTGTTTCTTTCAAGGTCAATTTCAACCCAATCATACTTGCTGTATCGCTTGTCGTAATCTAGTTTGCGAAATGGAATTGGATAAACTCTAATCCAACTTCCGTCTTCCCTGAAACCTGCTGTGCAAACAAGTTCGTCATATTTGTTTGATAGGGTGGGGTAGGTTTTTACTGCAATTAAAACTTTTGTCAATGCCATACTTAAATGTGCCTTAATTCAAAATTCCAACCAGGCAATTTTGCTATTGCATTAGCTAAATGTTTTCTGTGGCATTGGCAAATGTCTGCTTCAAAGCAAGTCATTGCAATTCGTTTTTTCTGGCGCAATAGTTTCAATATTTGTTCTTGATAACTTACAGTTTCCTTTAGGTTGGATTTTTGATATGTGTCAAAAAGTATGTCGTAATCAGATTGTGAGTTTAGTTCCCGTCTTTGCGCTGAAAGAATTCCAACTTCTGGAATGTGCAAATAGTCAATGTTCAAACTATCACAAAATTTTTTCAGTTGTGTTTTCGAAAATCCAAACTTCATACTCAAGGGATTGTTCCGTACGTCAACTAAAACCTTCACATCGTTTTTTATAAGTCGGTTCAGATACTCTTCAAGTGAAATTCCTTCGTAACCGATTGTGTAAAGAATTGTGTTGCTATTTTTCGGTCTGGCTTGCAAAACCCTTTTGTATTGTTCATCTGTTAAAATTTCTTTGGCTCTAACGCTATTTATTGCATAATACTCGTAGTTCAAATAAGTAAACTTCATTAGTGAGTTTGTGCTCAACTTTCCGTATGCATTTGTAATCTCAATAAGTATTTTTTTATCCTTTTCATTTAAGGTCGCTACATAATTTATCTGGTCCATTTTATTAAAACTGCTTTTGTCCTCGGATAATAAACCGTGTCCAACCATTGCAGTCAGATCAGCATTAGCAGAAAAGGAATAACAGCCGTAGTGATACGGAACAAAGTCGTAATCGGCTTTGGTTTGTCTGTTTGTAAACAGAAACAACAATTTTTGCAAGGATACTTTGGGTAAATGTCCATCAAATGCTTGCAGTAATGCCAATATGATTTTCCTTCTATAAAACATACCGCAATGTTACAAAAAATAGTGTTAATGAATTCGCGGATGATCCACGTACGTTACCAAGGTGAGTGCCATTGTTAATGAGTCGCGGTGGTATTGGTACTACCAACCTACCCTCACTAATTGCTGAACCTCTTCTCAACAATTTCTATAAACTCCAGGTACTCGTCACTCTCTTTGTTCCAGTCGGCATAGGCATCGTCTATAAAGCGCATGGCTTGTGTCAGGTTATCAAAGCGGTCGAGCTTGTCAATGGCATCACTAAAAATTTCAAAATCACCATGGAACAAAATCTTGGTGAACATGAATTTCTGGTTGATGGTAAGATTGTCCTTCAACCTTTTCATTTTTTTATTGGCGAGGTCATCACCCAGGGTATGCTTGGTTTCTTTTGGTGCGGAGGTTGGGGCCACCGTTTTTGGTTCTAACGGAACGACTGCCACTGGCTTCGAAACCGGGGCTTGTGCAATCAGGGGTTTCGGATCATAAAATTTTTCAACTTGCAATGGCACAACCTGATTGAATGCCTGAAGGTGCGGCTCTATTTCTTCAGGTGTAAAATTTACCTCTTCCAATAGTTGGTCTAATATCGCAAATGCCTCGTTGCCCGAAATGGATGTCAATTTTTTTTCTTCCAAGCGGGCCACTAATTTTTCAAGTGGAGCATTATTGATTTTGATATACCGCACCTCACTTTTCAGATCGGAAGTGTTCACCACACCCCCTTCTCTTTTGTCCAAAGTATCGGAATAAAAATCGTATGGATCTAAGATGAGGTAAATGGTTTGGTTTACGGCCCTCGTCAACAAGGGAAGAAAGTCCTGTTTGCCAATCAAAATGTGGTTGCTGAGCGCATTGTGATAATGCTTGAGGGCATCCGTTACTTCGCTGGCTTCGTAGTCGAAGTATGGGCTCTTTAATTTTTCGCTCTCTTTTTTCCAGGTGATCAACAGATCGCGCACCACAAACAGGTTCACTTGCTTGATGGTGGATAGCTGTAGTATCTCAGCACCCGCTATCTTGCTCTTCTTGGCAAAAAAAGAGTTGACAAGGTGATTGGCAAACTGTTGAGCATACTGATCGACCGATTTCAAACTGATCTTTTCATCCATGAGTAAAATTTTTTCGATGATCTTTGTTTATAAACGAAGGTAGCAGGTATAAATTGATCCTGATGGTAAAGATAACAATTGAAAATTTGGGTCAAAAGGAACTGGTGTCTCCCGAACAGTCTCACTCGATATTGCAGGTGGTTCAATCCAACTTTATAGATTGGATGCATGCCTGCGGAGGCAAAGGCCGGTGCACTACATGCAAAATGATTGTGTTGGAAGGAGGCGACCATCTTTCGCCCCCAACACGGGCCGAGTTGGATTACCGAAAGCTCGGACAGTTGGCAACCAATGAACGACTGGCGTGTCAAACACGAGCCTTGGGCTCATGCAACATCCGTGTTCCCGAAGAATGCAAACTGCCCCATGTTGATTATTCAAGTTAAATTTTGGCATCATTCAATGTCGTTTAGTAAGCAAGTATTTGAACCACACCCGCCTGCTGGTCGGGCAGGTAGGCAGATAGAAATACACCTGCCTACCGGACAGACAGCCACATAGAAACCAAAAAACCCTATGTGAATTCTATATGTTCTATATGTGGTTAAATTGATACTCATCTCGGCTTAATCCTACTTTGTCAAGTTACTTCCAATTAATGAAAATGTCATCGCGGGCGAGAGTGCTCAACCTTTATCACTTATTGAAAATATTCTACTCGACCCGCGATCCCGATAAAGATTGGCGCAAACCTTAATGGGATTCCGGGTCTCGTTTGCTTGTGAACCAATATTAAAAAAATTCTCCCATCGCCCGGAATGACACCCCAACGAAAATGTCATCGCTTCGCTAAGGCGAGAAAGAGAGCGGTGATTTTGTTCAGGACTTTGATTATCCGTTTTGATCTTGTCATAAATTTAGAACATGACAAAGTAGGCTTAACTAAAAGACAATGATTCATCATTCATCATTCTAAATTCAAATCAAGAATGATGAAGTGGATGATCGATTCTTTGCCATTCTTGGCAATATTTGCCCTATTAGATACTAATTTGCACACATGTTTATTGAACCGGACTTAGGCAGGGACAAAGCAACTAACCGCAGTGGTTGGATTGAAGTGATCTGCGGCTGCATGTTCTCGGGCAAAACAGAGGAACTTATACGCAGGCTAAACCGCGCGTTGATAGCCAAACAGAAAGTGGAAATTTTCAAACCTACAATCGACACGCGCTATCACACCGAAAAAATTGTATCGCACAACGACCGCGAGATACGATCTACACCCGTCCATTTTGCCAACGACATTTTGTTGCTGGCCGGTGACTGCGATGTGGTGGGCATTGACGAGGCCCAGTTTTTTGACGAAGCTATTGTGGAGGTGTGCAACACCTTGGCCAACAGTGGCAAGCGCGTGATTGTGGCCGGCCTTGATATGGATTATGAAGGGAAACCTTTTGGGCACATGCCCCACTTGCTGGCCGTAGCAGAATTTGTAACCAAAGTGCACGCCATCTGCGCGCAATCGGGCCAGCTTGCCTCTTTTTCGTTTAGGCTAAACAGCAACAACGCGAAAGTGATGCTCGGTGAAAAAGATACCTACGAAGCGCGCAGCCGCCAATCATTTTTTGACGACATGAAAAAAAGGAGATCGTGAGTAGTGTTATGTTAAACGTAAGGAGTTGACAGTTTTGACAAAAGCCAACTGTCAATTATTTAATATTTGTTGTGTGCTCTGCAAAACCAAAGGAATAGTTTTCAGGTTTGTGAAGTTTGGGGAAACCTCCATTGTGGCAAACGTTTTTACTGAGCAGTTTGGGTTGCAGGGTTATATGATCAAAGGGGTGCGCACCAGTTCGCGCAAAAGTAAGATTGCCCTTTTTCAACCGCTCACCTTATTGGACATGGTGGTCTATCACAAAGAAAACGGAGGCATCATGCACGTGAAAGAAGTAAAGTGCTTCCATCCTTATCGCAACATCACGAGTGACGTGCGCAAAACGGCCATCGCCATGTTTATCAACGAAGTGCTGAACAGGTCGGTGAAAGAGCAAAGCCATGCACAACCAATTTTTGATTTCATTGCCTCCTCGTTGATCCATCTCGATACGCTCGCACGTCCGGAAAATTTTCATTTGATGTTTATGATCGGGTTGAGCAAGCATCTGGGGTTTGGC
The DNA here is from genome assembly GCA_043751075.1 of Cyclobacteriaceae bacterium. Lineage (GTDB taxonomy): Bacteria > Bacteroidota > Bacteroidia > Cytophagales > Cyclobacteriaceae > ELB16-189. Next base: position 7,080 of record JAYVAI010000359.1, read on the forward strand.
CCGCTCCTATCCAGCGAAGTACTGGGCGGACGGTTGGTGAACGAAGACGAAGAGCGGGTACTCAATCAACTGTTATCATCGGAGTATGGTAGCGAAATATCACTTACCTATGTGCAAAGACAAAACCTGTTGACTGTGCTGTTACAATTTTACTCGGCCCATTCCGATGGCTTTGGCGAAATGAAGTCGGTGGCGGTGCTCAAGGAGGTGCTTGGGTAACAGCAATCTTCAACTCACTCCTTCAACCTTCTTCCATTCCACGAAACTGCTCCTACATTAAAAAATCCCACCGCCTTTTTTCCAGTGGGGTTGGTGCTTGAAATGTTCGTGCTCACATTGGCGATGGGTGAAGCAAACAATTCGGAAAATCCTCCGGGGCGATTGGTTTGGATCACCACTTCGTTGAGAAAATCAAATGCCTCAACCGTGAGCGAGTGTATTTCTACATACACCGAGTCGCCTATGTCATAAGGTGAAAGCAAGGTGCCATTGTCATCGGTATCAAAAGGACTGATGCCTTGGCGGATTGGGGTGATGAAGGTGACCCCGTCAATATTTCCACGCTCAGAAAAACCTGCATCGAAGGCAAGGTTTATTTCACCGGGCTTTAACAACAGCGTATCGTTGCGCCACGCTTTTATCCAATAGGCATCACCTTTTCCTTTTGGATCGGTGGCCCAAAACTGCGCGTTGTAATAATCAGGAAGAAAACCACGGGCCTTTTCAAATGTAAAATTGATGCTGTCGATTGCGGGCACGCGGCCCATCTTGGAAATTGCTTTGTAAACATCTTGCCCCACCATCACCGAAAGGGAAAATTGATCTCCGGTTTTTCCAATAACATCGGTGGCATTAGAAGGAACCCAACTATAATTTCCTGTTTTTCCCTTCTCGTTAAAATTAAAAACCCTGCCATCTGTTTCATTTTTCACGGTGACACTTGCCGATGATACAGCAGGTGGAAGGCTGTTGTCGAAATAAGCCTGTGCCTGGCTTAAGTTTATGCGCTGTTCTTTTGGTTGATTGGTGAGCCACGCGTCAATCACAAGCAGTGGCACGGTGGACTCCAACTTTGGATTGATGATTGTTTCGCAGGAGGCGAACAATAAAAAACCGGCCAGAGAAGGAAGAAAAAAATATTTTGCAAAACGGCTATATGATTTCATACATCAGAATTTAAAATTGTAGGAAATAGAAGGAACGATGGAACCCACAATGGCCAACTGTGTGGCTTGCGAGTCTAAGATGAGCCCCGTTGCCGACCGCTCATCTTTTTGCGAGAAGTAAATGGAGAACGGGTTCTTGCGCGAATAGACATTATAAAAAGAGAACATCCAGTAGTCGTGGTTTTTTCTTTGCTTGCCGTGCCGGATCGATTTGCCCTCGAGCCGGAACGAAATATCGAGGCGGTGGTAGGCGGGTATGCGCACGTTGTTGCGCGAGTCAGATGCATTCAAGGGTACAAGGATGTTTTGCACAACGAAACGTGAAGTGGGAAACGTGGTGGGTGTGCCGCTGGTGAAAACAAAATTTCCAGACACGCTCCACCGCTTGGTGATGTCGTAGAAGGCAGCCAACTTCAGGTTGTGTAGTTGGTCGAAGCGGGTGGGATACCACGCGTTTTGGTTGATGCCCGTTACTTTTAGTTCGGTGCGCGCCAGTGTGTAGCTTGCCCAACCGTTCCACTTTCCTGTTTTCTTTTGCAGGTAAAACTCTATGCCGTAAGCACGGCCTTCACCGCTAAGCAAATCGCCTTCAAGATATCGGTTGATGAGCAGGTCGGCACCATCAATGTAGTCCAATTGGTTTTGGGTTTGCTTCCAATACACTTCTGCCGAGGCTTCCCAGTTTTTTTCGGGGCCTATATCGCGGAAGTAGCCAAGCGTGATTTGATCTGC
>JAYVAI010000360.1:0-3365 GCA_043751075.1 Cyclobacteriaceae bacterium
GTGCACCGCCACATATAAAGTATTGTCGGCTTTGTTCCAATCCATTGCGACAAGACTGCGAATGCCGGTGGCATATAGTTTACCATCCTTCTGTAATGTCTGTCCTGTTATATTGGCATCGAATTTCCAAATACCCCCATGCTCTTCCAACTGCGAACAAGGGTCTTCGCCAGGCTCGTCCGGCACACGGTTTAATTTTTGGCACACATCACCGGGCGCACCGAATGGCACATAAAGATTCCCGCCTTCATCCAGCGCGATTGGTTTGGCAATGTGTTCGTAGCCATGCTTGTCGTTTTTGTAATCATCCACAACAATAGTTTCCACTGCTCCATCTTGAATCAACTGGCCAGCAACCATTTTAATTCTGTTCACTTCACCCGCAGTGCTAAAATAAAGATAGCCATGATGGATGCGCATGGCTGTTCCATAATTTCCTTTGTCTTCATAATTCCCAAAATATTTTATGGAGTCGGCTTTTCCATCTTTGTTCACATCGCGCAAGGCAACAATGCCTGCGGGTTTTCCGCCACGAAGTTTTACATAGATGTCGCCATTGTCGGCTACGGCTATATGGCGTGCACTGCCAACACTATCGGCAACTACGATCACCTCAAAACCATTGGGCACAACAAGACCACCATTGTGCATATCTCCTTTGGGTAACTCGATTTTATTTCCACAGCCGGAAAGAGCAAAAGCAATCCAAATTGCCGAGAAGAAAAAAATACTCCATGGTAACAAAAACGTGGGGGCATGGCCAAAGCGAAACGCAATGGCCCCCGGGCTTTCCGCTACAAGTCCGCCAGCCCACTTACCACCGCACTTCGGGCTTTCCGCTACAATCCCTTGCCCGCTCCGCACGTCATCCCGATACACGCCCACCGGAAGAATTTCATTTTTCATAGCTCCAAAAATCTTTATTTGAAAGCAGTTGCTGCCAAGCCATTCAAATCCCAAACCACATCGCCATTCAACAAGGTGAGTTGACAGGTTAATTTTTTATCGCCCATCACTTTGTTGCCGCCTACATCAACGAAACCAAACACACCCTTGTCAACACTGAACAAGGCCACATCGCCCACCGCACCAACCGTTAAATGTCCATACTCTTTTTTGTTGATGACCTGCGCAGGCGCCCATGTTGACATCGCTATCACTTCATTTAGCGTAAGGCCAATGTTCATGAGTTTGGACATCACGTTGCTCATGTCCTTCATGCCACCATTCATGCTGCCGGTGTGCAAATCGGTGCTTATGGAGTTGGGTTTGAACCCTTGCTTTATCGCGGGCACCGCTTGTTCAAACATAAAGCTGCCGCCACCGTGGCCCACATCGAAAATGATCCCGCGTTTTTGTGCAGCAGTAGCATACGACTGTACTTTTCCATTTTCAACCACGTGCATCCGGCCTTTGGTCTGCCCGAAACAATGCGTGATGATATCGCCCGGCCTCAATTTTTCGAGCAACAACGTTTCCCACGACAGCACCGGATCGGCTGCACCGAAATCAACCATCACCGGAATGCCGGCCAACTTTCCGGCTTCCACGGCACGGTCGGTTGGCGTCCACTCCGAGCTCATGTAGTGCGCGAGTTTTATGCCCACAATCAAATCGGGATATTGTTTGGCCACCATCGCGGTGAGTTTCGCGTCCATGTCCGACACATTTTGTTCGTAAGCGCCTCCGCTCATGCCCGCACCTACTATGTTAAGGAAAGCAAACATCCGCGTCTTTGAATTGGCAAACGCTTGGTTTTTAAAATCAACAAAATTTCTCCAGCCCGCACCGCCAGCATCCACCACGGTGGTTACGCCTGCGCGGAAAGTGAAACCATCGGGAGGAAGCGCGGCATAGCTATCGCTCAAATATTTGTCCTGCTCAGTGCCAAAATAATGATGGCCGTGCATGTCAATCAGTCCCGGCACCACATAAAGGCCAGTGGCATCAATGGTTTTTTTTGCCGGCTTGGAGATGTTAGCGGCCACTTCAGAAATTTTATTTCCTGTGATGGCAACATCCATTACTGCATCAATATTATTCTTGGGGTCTATGACGCGGCCGTTTTTAATGAGGAGGTCTATGGTTTGGGAGTGGGCTAAGGACGACACAAAAAGAAAAAACAGGAGGGCGAATAATGTTTTCATATACTTAGTATTGGTTAGTTTTTAATTACGATTTTTATCAAGTTTAGTAAACTGAAATCTAAATTGCTTTGCCTTTCATAAAATTTCTGAAAGGAGATGAATACACAGGACAGATTTACATGGGCGAATATCGCACAGCGAAATTTATGGCAACCAAATATAAATACAAAGGGAAGCGTGAGCGGATTGTGGTTCCATCTGGACCTCCGTTGGCAACATAAATCGGTGATGGAGGGTTGAAAGCTTGGCTTGCTTGGAGTACTTCAGAAAGTCTTAGGCTTTTGCTTAACATGCCTTATTCTAAGAACTCGTATTTCATTTTCGCTGACCTGTACGTGATCCGATAGCTATGAGAAACAATACTTCAGAAGTTGCCCGTGTTGCCTATTTTGAACTTATCTAGAGGAAATCGGAAGGGATTTATTCTGGCTTGCTGCAATTTTTTGTCGATACCCTCTTCCACGGTCTCGGCTCGTTGAATTGATTCTTCACTTATTCCAAACTATTTTTCTTTCTTCCTCCACTCGCCCATTTTTTTCATGGCTTCTTCATGAACCATAAAGTTTCCGTTATCAATTTCAGAATCGGCTTTTTCCAATGCCACATTATAATCCTTAATGCTCTCCCCTAAATACGCTTCATCTTTTTGACGAGCAAATTCAATCAAGTTTTCAATAGTTTTAATCAAGGAAGCATCATTTATTTCTTCAATGCTTTTAATCAGATGCTCTTTTTCGGCTTGGAGGTCGGAAGAAGTTTTCATACTTCAAATATAAACTTTGCTACAACTTTTTATGCTTAACCCCTGATGGCTATTTGTACATCGGGGTGGATGGTGGAATGATTTTGAAAATCCTTCCTGGGTAAAATTTCAAACTTCACACAAGCCTTGTGTCGTATCAACTTAATAATGTCGTATCGGAAAAACCCTTCAAGGGTTGGGCGATTTTTATTTGTGCCGAAGGCGGGACTTGAACCCGCATAGCTTGCGCCACACGCCTCTGAAACGTGCGTGTCTACCAGTTTCACCACTTCGGCAATAAAACAATTTGATGACTTTCTGAAAGGACCTGCTCCGCCTACCACTTTCCGGGTCAGGCACCTAAAACCAAAAACAAAGAACATGGTGCCCAGGACTGGACTCGAACCAGCACACCTTGCGGCACTACCCCCTCAAAGTAGCGTGTCTACCAATTTCACCACCTGGGCAAGACATTT
>JAYVAI010000361.1:0-3355 GCA_043751075.1 Cyclobacteriaceae bacterium
GGGTCGAGTAGAATATTTTCAATAGTGATAAAGGTTGAGTGCCCTCGCCCGCGATGACATTTTCATTAATTGGAAGTAACATGACAAAGTAGGATTAAATCTTAAATCATAATTCTTAAATCTCAAATCTTGAACTCCCTCGATCCACGTGTAGGCCGGCTTCCACAAATTGAAGGTAGCGCACTAATCAAACCTAAAAGTCCGCTCGATCAATTTGGCACCTATGAAGTTTTTGTAGAACCCAAAGAAGGCAAACCTTTTCAGCATGAAGGCATTGTGCATGCACCCAATTTGGAAATGGCTTATGTGCTGGCGAAGGAAACTTTTACCCGTAGGTTTACGTGCTCATCGTTGTATGTTGTTGACACCCGCAATGTGTATGCAACGCCCGTAACAGAAGGCGACAAAAATGTGTATGACCTGATCACAGAGCTGCCCGAACGAAATGATTCAAATCCAACTTTTGAAATCTATCAGTTGAGCAAGCGCGGCAAGCAACATGTTCATGCAGGAACTGTGTGTGCAGCGAATGCGCTGGAAGCATTGGCCATAGCCAAAGCAAAATTCAATACTGGCAAAACAGTTTACAATGGGTGGGCAATCCCTTCCGATAAAATCAGGTTTACCACATTGGAAGAAAAAGATTTGTGGATCACGTTGCCAGAGAAAAAATTCCGCGATGCTTCCAATTACAAAGGCGGTGATAAATTGAAAGGGTTTTTGGAGAAGCGAAAAGCATGAGGCTAAAATATCGGCTGGGGGATTTCATTTCGATTTTTGTAGTCATACTTGGCGTGATGCTTGAAATTGCGCAGTGGCCTTACGGGAAAAATTTGACGTATGCTGGATTTTCATTGCTTGGCACAGTACAACTTTGTTATTATTCAATTGATCTAAGAAAAGGCAAAGCAATTTTTCCTGATTGGAAACAAATACTCCTCCCTGTTTTCATACTATCATGTGTTGCCATTCATATCAGCTCAAACATGAATACCACATACTTTTTGTTTGGGGGTTTGATTTTCGCCAATCCTTTCAAGAATAAAATTGATCGTCAATAAAATTAAATGAACGGTAACTCCCTTTATCTCACCCGTGATTATCTTCGATACATTAAACAGAAAACTATGAAAAAAAAACTAGCCCTTTTGCTCTTGCTTTGCTCAACAGCCTCAGCTTATGCTCAGCAACCCGAACCCCTTGACACAGCCACCATCAACAAAATAAAAGAAGAAGGTTTTAAGCGATCTAAACTGATGGCCAATTTGAGCATGCTCACCGAAGTGTATGGTCCACGGCTTACCAACTCGCCCAACTTCAAAAAAGCTGCCGACTATGCGAAAGCTACTTTGGAATCATACGGCCTTCAAAATGTGCATATAGATTATTGGGGTGAAGAATTTGGCCGTGGCTGGGAGCTAAAGAAATTTACGCTTCAAAGTTTAGAGCCGGTGTATGCCCCCATCATTGCCCACCCAAAAGCATGGACGCCCGGCATAAAAGGAACCGTGGCTACAGAAGCAATTTATTTGGATGTGAAAACGGAAGCAGACCTGGCCAACTACAAAGGCAAACTAAAAGACAAAATAATTTTGTTCAGCGCGCCCGTGGCCGTAAAGCCAGGCTTCGTTGCCGATGCCAAACGATTGCACGACTCAACCCTTTTAACAATGGCCAATGCGGGTGTTGCGCCCGAAGGTGGACAGGGAGGATTTGGCGGAGGAAACCGCGAAGCACAAAAACTGGCATATACCAAATGGGAATTTTGCATGAAGGAAGGAGCACTGGCCGTGCTTGAGCCAAGCCCTGCCGCACGCCTTGAAGACGGAACCTTGCTGGTAGGTGCAGCTACAATCCCCTACCCTCCTGAAATTCCACAAGCAAAACGGTTGCGCGCTCAAAGCCCCAACGTTCCTAAAATTTTACCACAAGTGATTGTATCCGATGAACACTACAACAGAATGGTGCGGCAGATTCAGTTAGGCTCAACCGTAAAATTAGAACTGGCACTTGAAACTGAATTCACCGCTGCCGCGCAAGGATTTAATGTGATAGGAGAAATTCCAGGCTCTGATTTGAAAGATGAAATTGTTATGATTGGCGCACACTTGGACTCGTGGCATGGAGGCACCGGGGCTACCGACAATGGAGCAGGCTCTTCGGTGATGATGGAGGCGATGCGCATTATCAAATCAATGGGCACACAACCCCGAAGAACCATACGCATTGCGCTGTGGGGTGGCGAGGAGCAAGGGCTGTTAGGTTCGCGATCGTATGTGAAACGTATTCTAGGCGAGCGGCTCGACAAAACGCAACCCTACGATTCAATTGTTTTGAAGCCGGCTGCACAAAAATTTTCCGTTTACTTCAACATGGACAATGGCACGGGCAAATATCGCGGGGTTTATTTGCAGGGCAACGAAGGTGTGCGAAACATTTTCCGCTCGTGGCTAAAGCCGTTTGAAAAGTTGGGAGCTTCAACCCTTACGCTTCGCAACACGGGAAGCACGGACCATGTTCCGTTCGATGCCATCGGCCTTCCTGGTTTCCAGTTTATACAAGACCCGATCGAATACTCCACGCGCACCCATCACACCAACATGGATGTTTATGACAAAGTGCTGGAAGAAGATTTGAAACACAATGCCGTGATCACGGCTTCGTTTGCGTGGATGGCCGCCAACCGCCAAGGATTACTTCCAAGAAAATATCAGAGCGTGCAGGGAGTATCGCTGCAACCGAACCGGTAAATTGTATTCAAAGTGAGTGATGTTGGAGAAGAAAAGCAACATGGGCGGATAACATAGGCAGAAGTGAACGCATTGATTGAGTGTGTGCCTTTCCATGAAATGTCATCGCGGGCGAGGTGCTCAAACTTTACATCATTGACAAATCTTTATACTCGACCCTGCCTGTCCGGTAGGCAGGCCTGCCTGTCCGGTAGGCAGCGATCCCAACGAATTAAATGGTTAGTCATTTATGAAATGTTCGCCTTTGCAGATGCTCTTCACTGCAAACAGATAGTGAGAGTGCAATGTTGGAGAAGAACTTTAACACGGGCGAGAGAGAAGAACTTCAACAGGGCAGAGACAACTTTAAAAATCGGGTTACAATTGTATTTCGTAAATTGGAAATCAAAAAGGGTGTACGACAGTTTTGCAATCTATACTTTGGGCTACCCGCCTGCCAAGCGATCGGGCAGGAAGCCCACTTCGTACAGATGTTGAATTGCCACGGGCCTGCCTACCGGGCAGGCAGGCTTAAGCCCCTTGTCTATGCACACATCTTTCAAATTATTTTTTATCGAATTTGGAATCAATACAAGGTTGGCAGTGGGAATCCAAGAGCCATAGGC
>JAYVAI010000362.1:0-8913 GCA_043751075.1 Cyclobacteriaceae bacterium
AACTGAGAAAATTTGTGCTGGCAGTAGCGCCCCACACCAGCAACTGGGATTTTGTGATCGGTATAATGGCACGAAGTATTTTACAGTTGAAGAATACAAAGTTTTTAGGAAAAGACTCCTTGTTCAAACCACCATTCGGCTGGCTGTTCCGTTGGCTTGGAGGTCAGCCTGTTGACCGCTCCGTGCACCATGATGTGGTACAGCAAGTGGTAGGTTACTTCAACGCACATGATGATTTTATTCTGGCACTGGCACCTGAGGGAACGCGCAAAAAAGTAGATAAACTGCGCACCGGTTTCTATTATATTGCAAAAGGCGCAGAGGTGCCTATCATTCCTGTTGGTTTTGATTTTTTGAAAAGGCAGGTGGTGATAGGAAGCCCGATGATGCCTACCGAAAATTTTGATAAGGACATGGAAATACTTCTTCAGTTTTATAGAAATATAAAAGGAAGGAACCCTGATGTTGGACTTTGATCTTAATGAGTTTGGACGGCAATAGAGGCCGCTTGGCGATTCCAAGTTTGGTATTTTTAAAAAGTATTATCTTAGTGCAAACTAAAAACATCAAGTATGAAAAAAGTATTTATTGCATTTTTTATGGTAGCTGTTAGTACAGCAAGTTTTGCTCAGTTCAAGAAGGGAACCTTCTTAGTGGGGGGAAGCAGTGGTTTAGGCCTAACGCTTTTTAAGGAGAAAGTAACGTTTTCTACTTCATCATCATCAGGAAAGTCAACAAGTTTTGAACTGGAACCATCAGCGGGATATTTTATTATTGACAATTTGGCCGTTGGAGCTGGTTTGAGTATTAGTACGTCTTCATTCAAGCCTGATGGAAATGGAGCAAAGAGCAGCCAATCAACAATAGTCTTGTCGCCATTTGGCCGGTATTATTTTAATAAATTTTATGCGCAGGGTTCAATTCAGTTTGGATCAGGAAAATCGAAGTCCACTTTTAACACCACTTCAGAAACTTATACTGCCGCAGTCTCTGGTTTTTCGCTCTTGGTAGGATATGCTCTTGCACTAAACGAGTATGTTACTTTCGAGCCTCAGGTGGGTTACGGATCGGTAACCTCCAACGATAAGGACAGAAATATTAAAATTGTAAATTCGGGTCCCCTTATCCGTATGGGGATATTCATCTACATAGCAAGGTGACTTTCAAATCGTACAAGGCCGTTTCAATCATTTATAGTATGGCAAGAACTTTGTTACTTCAAATTGTAAATTAACTTTAAACAATCCTTATGAAATCAGTAAAAATCTTTATCGTCTTAGTTGCATTGTTTGCCTTAGTGACCCAGTCCAATGCCCAAGTTCAATTTGCCATTGGCTTAAAGGCCGGCCCCAATTTTTCAAAACTCGATCTCAAATCAACTTCTCCCACAGAAGCTTACAAAAGCAGAACGGGCTTTCATGGTGGAGCTTTTGCCTTAATTAAAGTCACAAAATTCGGCATACAGCCTGAAATACTTTTTTCGAAGCAAGGCTCTAAGTTTGTTGCAAACACCACCAACTACGAGGCGAACTTCGACTATATCAATGTTCCCATTATTCTTAAACTGTATTTGGCTGCCGGATTAAATATTCAGGTAGGGCCGCAATTTGGATTTTTATCAACTTCAGAATTGATAAACACGGCCAACAACACTAAGGATCCGAAATCAGCCGAGGCACTTTTTAGTAAAAAATCTGACACAAGTATCGCGATAGGTGCAGGCTGGGATCTTCCTTTGGGCATCACCATAGATGCGCGCTACAACATTGGCCTGTCGGATGTAAAGCTGAGCCCCACATCGCAAACTCCAATCGACATTAAAAACAAAGTGATACAAGTTTCTATCGGCTATAAGATTTTTAAAGTCGGGAAATAATAACAATCCAAATAAAATTGAAAAAGCCATCTGCCCGGATGGTTTTTTTGTTTAGCTAAAAGCTACTTTTGCATTTCGTTTCTGAAATGAATTACACCGACACCGTAAGTTTTCTTTATAAAAACCTCCCCATGTTTCAGCGGGTTGGAGCTGTGGCATTTAAAAATGATTTGACAAACACAGTAGCATTATGCGAGGCACTGGGAAATCCGCAACACAAATTTAAGTCGGTGCACATTGCGGGCACCAACGGTAAAGGAAGCAGCTCGCACATGCTTGCTTCGGTGCTGCAAACTGCCGGTTATAAAACCGGTTTATATACATCGCCCCACTTGAAAGAATTTACCGAACGGATCAGGATCAATGGACAAGAAGTAAATGAGGAGTTTGTTATTGATTTTGTTGAGCGCATCAAACCAATGATCGAAAAAATCAAACCTTCATTTTTTGAAATCACCGTAGCGATGGCGTTCGATTACTTTGCCCGCCAGCAGGTAGATGTGGCGATAATCGAAGTGGGTCTTGGCGGCAGGCTTGATTCCACCAATGTGATTACCCCTGTGCTTTCGCTGATTACCAACATCAGCTGGGACCATACCGATTTGTTGGGCGATACACTTCCAAAGATTGCATCCGAAAAAGCAGGCATCATCAAACATAAAGTTCCTGTGGTGGTTAGCGAACGGCAACCGGAAGTAGAAAACGTTTTTATTTTGAAGGCGCGTGAAACGAATAGCCCGATCAAATTTGCAACCGATAAGTTTATCGTAACGCGAAAGTCGGACGGCCTTTATTCAGTGGCGCACCATGATCAGAGAGTCACACTCGCGTTGGATTTGAAAGGAGCCTATCAAACAAAAAACCTTGCCGGTGTGTTGGCTTGCTTGGATGAGTTGAGAAATGCGGGATTAACTATTTCCGATCAACACTTGGAAGAAGGATTAAAAAAGGTGATGTCAAGCACGGGGCTTCGTGGCCGTTGGCAAACGATAGGAACAAATCCGTTGATCATTTGCGACACCGGCCACAATGAAGGCGGTATCCGCGAAGTGGTCAATCAAATTGCAGAGCAGAAATTTCAACACTTGCACATTGTATTGGGCATGGTGAAAGACAAAGATGTTTCGGGCGTGTTGAGCTTATTGCCCTCGCAGGCAACCTACTATTTCTGTCAGGCAGATATTCCACGCGCTATGCCTGCCAATGACCTAAAAAAAAAAGCGGAGCAGTTTCAACTCATCGGCAAAACCTATGCAGATGTGAACGAGGCCATCCGTGCCGCCAAGGAAAGCAGCCAGCCTGACGATTTTATTTTTGTGGGGGGCAGTACCTACATTGTGGCCGAAATCGAGGATTTATAATTTTGCACTTCAATGAAATGGCCATTAAACTATGCGCCCAACCGAATAGTAATTCCGGCCATTCCATCTGACCGTAAAAATAATATTAGCAGATGAAAAGCAAACTCAAGCGCTTTGAAATAATTTCCGGCAGGGAAAACGTGATCGAGCCGGGCAAAGAATTGTTTCAAACGATAAAAGGAAATTGGAACAAAGTCTATTTCAAAAACAATAATCCAATCACTCTTGAATTGGCTTGTGGCCGTGGCGAATATTCGGTGGGCATGGCGCGTGCCATCAAGGACAGGAATTTTGTGGGCGTGGATAAGAAAGGCGACCGGCTGTGGAAGGGAAGCACATGGGCTGTGGAGGAGCACCTTACCAATGTTGCATTTTTGCGCACCGAAATTTTGTTTATGGAAAGTTTTTTTGAGCCGGGCGAGGTGGATGAAATCTGGCTCACCTTCCCAGACCCACGTCCTCGGCTTCGCGATGCCAAGCGGAGGCTGTCCAGTGTGCGCTACATGGATATGTATAAAAAACTTTTGAGGCCAGGTGGCTTCTTCCGTTTCAAAACAGATAACACCGACCTTTTTGATTTTACACTTGATGAGCTGGCCATGCGAAATGATTTCTATGATTTTGAATGTACACACGACCTCTATCAGTCGCACTTGCAGCCCGAATGCTTCGACATCAAAACCAAGTACGAAGAAATGTTTGCCGCCAAAGGTGAGAAAATAAAATACCTTAGGTTTCGGTTCAAACAAGAATAGTAATTGTGTGATAATATTGAATTGATTCATGGGTAACTTTGATTAATTTAATTTCTGATAAAAGTGGGAAAACAAAAGAGGGAAATAGAATTGGTGATCATTTCAGATATTCATCTTGGCACCTATGGTTGTCATGCCGAAGAGCTGCTTCGCTACCTGAAATCAATCAAGCCAAAGCGGCTGCTGTTGAATGGCGACATCATAGACATGTGGCAGTTTAGCAAACGATACTGGCCTGCTCCTCACATGCAAGTGGTAAAGCATTTCACTGGGTTGATTGCCAAAGGCACAAAAGTTACCTACCTCACGGGCAATCACGATGAGATGCTAAGAAAATTTGCCGGCTTCAAAATGGGCTCATTTGAAATAGCCAACAAAAAGGTACTTGCCTTGAATGGAAAATCAGCCTGGGTTTTTCATGGCGATGTATTTGACGTGACCATGCAACACTCTAAATGGCTCGCCAAGTTGGGAGCGGTTGGTTACGACTTTCTTATCTTGCTCAACTCGGCTGTCAATTTCATTCTCAAATCATTTGGCAAGAACAAAATTTCACTTTCCAAAAAAGTAAAGGACAATGTAAAACAGGCGGTTAAATTCATTAATGATTTTGAAAAAACTGCGGCTGACATCGCCATTTCAAACCGATATGATTTTGTCGTGTGTGGCCACATTCATCATCCTGAAATAAAAACGGTGGCTACCGAAAAAGGGCAAGTGGTTTACCTTAACTCGGGTGATTGGGTGGAAAACTTAACGGCTTTGGAATACCATGAAGGCGTTTGGAAAATTTATAGATACTCCGATGATCCCATCGCCCAAGCCATAAAATTATCGAAACATGCACGGCACGACCGCGACAATGAAGAAATATTCAAAGACATGGTAAACGAATTCCTTACGGTAAAAAAATGAATATCCTATACGCTATACAGGGCACTGGCAATGGTCATTTGAGCCGCGCTGTTGATGTAATACCCGAACTAAGAAAGCACGGCAAATTGGATTTGTTTGTAAGCGGGGCTCAAGCCGATATAAAGTTGCCATATCCGGTGAAATATAAATCGAAAGGGCTTAGCTTCCATTTTGGCACACGTGGCGGGATCAATTTTGTTGACACCTTTCGAAAAAATAGTACGAAGGACGTGATCAAAGAGATTGCCACACTGCCGGTTGAAAAATATGATTTGGTGATAAACGACTTCGAAGCTATTTCGGCATGGGCTTGCAAGAAGAAGGGTGTACCCTGTATAGCACTGAGCCATCAGTCGGCATTGCTTTCCAAAAAAACGCCCCGCCCTAAAAGCATCGACCCCTTTGGTGAGTGGATATTGAAGAATTATGCACCCACCAACAGCTATGTGGGGTTTCATTTTGAATCATACGACAAAAATATTTTTTCACCAGTAATCCGTTCTGACATACGAAGTGCCAGCCCAAAAGACCTTGGCCATTATACGGTATATCTTCCAGCCTACGATGACAAGAAATTGGTAAAATTATTTCTACGCTTTCCGGGCATCCATTGGAAAATATTTTCGAAGCACACGAAGGTTCCTTATCACGTTGGAAAAATTTCTGTATATCCCATTGGCTACGCGGATTTTGTTGAAAGCGTAGTAACAGCCTCGGGGGTTTTATGCGGGGCCGGTTTCGAAACGCCAGCCGAGGTGCTTCATTTAAACAAAAAGCTGTTGGTGGTACCCATGAGCGGGCAATATGAACAGCAGTGCAATGCCGCAGCATTGAAACGGTTAGGTGTGCCGGTGCTAAAGAAGGTACGAAAAAGGTCTGTTGAAAAAATCCAGGAATGGATTGAAGAAAGTAAACCACTTGGAATCTCTTTTCCCGATATAACCGCAGAGGCAGTAAAGAAAGTTTTTGAGAAGATGTGAAATGTCGAATTATTCATTGGGGCACCAAAAAAAAAGTTAAAGAGCAAATAAAAATGGTTGTACCCTTATTTTTGTGGAGATGGACTGCCCTCCAGGCTAGGCAAAAAATTTGAACCACATAGGAGGCACAATAGACAAATAGGGGTTTTCATATAGAGGTTTGACCAAATTTCTTCTATGTGCCTGCCCGATCGGTAGGCAGGTGCATTTCTACTGTTTCTATGTACTATGTGGTTCAAGAAGTCAAAGGCCAAACTCTTCCACAACATTCAGGGTAGAACCATAAAAATTATTCGTTGCTCATTTATTATCTGATGTTACGCATAAATCTAATTTCAACGTATTTTCTTAGTGAAACTTCGTGCCTTGGTGCCTTTGTGGCTCAATTTTCACACACCTCACTTTGCCACGAAGTCACCAAGTCACTAAGAAATCACGAAGTGCGTAACATCAGTTATTATCTTTAACATCTTTACACTATGATACGAAAGTCATTTTATATCGTCATGCTGGCTGCCATGATGCTTGCCTTGAGCTCCTGCAATGAGAAGAAAAACGCGAACGTTCAGGAACGGAAAAAAAACACAAGAAAGATTTCCATCAAGGAAATTGAATCGGGAATAAAGAGCTTCATTCAAAGGAAGACAGAGGAAAATGGTGGCTATTTTCAAGTGCACGACAGGGGAAAGGACTTTCGCATGAAGCTTGTTCGTGTGCATACCGAATATCTGGCCAACCTGGGTACTAAAAGTCATTTTGCCTGTGTTGATCTTGCTGACGTCAGCGGTGACGTGTACGATGTCGATTTTTTTCTTAATGGAGAACCAGGCGCCATGGAAGTAACCGCTACCAGTGTTCACAAATTAAATGGGAAGCCATACTATGCATGGAAACAGCAAAAGGATAAAACATGGAATCGTGTACCCGTAAAAGATGCTTCCACGCGCTTGCTGGGTGTAATTGAGGGAAGCGATTCATTTGAATTTTATTATCGCGTGGAACTACCGGACATCAAGGGCGATGCAAAAATGTGGATTCCGATAGCAACCACCAACAACTACCAAACGGTAGAAATAACATCCATGAAAGTGCCCATGGAATACAAATTGATCAAGGATAAGGAGTTCAATAATTCAATCCTGTATCTCGAACCGCGTGCATCGCAAAGCGAGGAAACAATAGAGATCGCGTATAAGGTAAAGCGTATTGAAAGGGGACCGATGGATGAAGCCGGACCTGTGGATGACCGCTACTTGGAGGAAAATTTATTGATGCCGGTAGGAGGTCGCTTCACAGAAGTTGCCAAAGAGGCTACAAGGGGGCGCGATGAGAGTGCGCTCATGAAAGCCCGGGCCTTGTATGACTACATCATTGATAACATGCGGTATATGAAGTATGGTAACTATGGTAGGGGCGATGCCAATTACGCCTGCGATGTTCGAACAGGAAATTGTACTGAATTCCATTCGTTTTTTATTTCGCTCGCCAGGTCTTCCGGAATTCCAGCACGCTTTGCAGTAGGTGCGTCCATTCCCTCCGAAAGGAATGAGGGGGGCATAGATGGCTACCACTGTTGGGCAGAGTTTTATGCAGAAGGAAAATGGTGGCCAATTGATATAAGTGAAGCCAACAAATACACGGCATTGGCCACCTATTATTTTGGCCACCATCCAGCCAATCGAATTGAGCTTTGCCAAGGCCGCGATCTTCGGGTTGATCCTGGCCCTGCATCTGGGCCCATTAATTTTTTGGCATATCCTTTATTGGAAATCAACGGCCTGGAAGCTGTCGCGAAAACAACATTTTTGTTCAAGCGCCCCAGCACTCCATCGCTCTAAACAGGCTCATTTGTTTTTAGTAGAATCAACAGGGTGCTCTGTTGAATCCGCAGGATGCTCCGTTGAATCCGCAGGATGCTCACCTGCAGGATGATCTTTTTTATCGCCTGATTTGCCGCAAGAAACAATGGCCGCAGCCGAAAATAAGCTGAGGAAAATAATCAATGCCAGTCTTTTTTTGAATGTTAACATAGTTGATTTGGGTTTGGTTATAAAATTTGAATCCAAAGTAAAACATTTTAATTAAGAATAGTTCATAGTGCAAGTTACTGGGCGGGCATGACAAATTGCACAAAGCCCGAAGGGCTTGAATTTGTATAGCCTCCGGCCTAATGTAAAGCCCGAAGTAGTAAAGTTTGATCAATCCATCACCTCCAACTCCTCCAACACAACAGCCAACGTTTCAAAGTAGCCCGGCTCGCTTTTCATACCCACGCTAATCCCATCCACAGGCAAGGCCAACACTTCCTTCAAAGAAAATGCAATGTGTTGATGGACCAAAATTTTAAAATGAGCAGAAACATCCAATAGCTGTTCAGCATCCGGTACATCAAGATCAATCACCAAATGACTGATTTTTTCTTTTTGCTTTACAAGTTCATTCTTATCGGCATTCCATGCTGAAAGAGGAAGTTTAACAATCCATTTCCCGTGCGGCAATTGGTCTATAAGGTTCAGTTGCCTGTGCGAAATTTCAAAAACCGAAACCGGATAAAGTGCAATAGAATCAATCGAAGTGCGTTCAGATAATTCCAACACAAATTGTGGGCCGCTCACCCAATGGGTTATCTCTTTAAACGTTACAGCATCTACAGTATCAGCCCGAAAGCCCAGCCAATCTACTCCCATGCCTGCGCAATAGCGGGCATCGTGAAGGTTTGTAATGTTTCCTGCTTTTACTTTGGTTTGGAGCGACATGGCTCAAATATCAAAAAGAAAAAATAACTTTGAAATGAAATTGCGTGCCATGCGAAAAGGTTTAGTGTTTATTTTTATCGCCAATGCCTGTTTGTTCTCTTGTTCGGACAACGAAGCGCCTGTTCTTGATTGGGGATTGGATTATTTTCCGGTGCGGGTAGGAGCGTTTCATGTTTATCAGGTGGAAGAGACTACCGTTGTGCAATCCGTGGAGACAAAAGCGGTGTATGAACTTAGGGTTACCGTTAAGGATTCAAGTATCAATGAGCA
>JAYVAI010000363.1:0-3335 GCA_043751075.1 Cyclobacteriaceae bacterium
GGGTTAAACTCAGTTTAAAAAATAAGGCACTCCGGCACCGGCAAAAAATATTTACCACCAACAACCACTACGAATGGAGTAAAAACCAGTCGTGCCGGATATGCCATGTCTTTAATTAAGTAGTAGTAAGGAGTTAGGAGATAGTAGTTAGTATCTTTGCAGCCTATTGGCATCTCCTGACTACTAACTCCTATCTCCTGTCTCCTATGCCTTCTAATCCACATGGTCGTGCAAAAATTTATTGTTGCCCAACAAACCGTTGTCATCGTTCAGGCTGTAGCGCGAGATGTGCGACTCGGAAGAGTGCGGAACATTGTTGTCCATCTTCACGCCCCTCCGCAAATAGGCAGGGGCCTCCCACTTTTGCTTGAACTCATCTTTGGTCATTTCAGAAGTTTTGCCCTTCTTCAATTTTTCCCTGCGCTCTTTTGCCTGTTGCTCAAGGCGCTCTTTGGTCCTTTTTATTTCCATAAGTCCGTCTTCATTGATTATTTGGTCTTGCGAAATACCTTTGCCCAAACCGAAGTCTTCATCTTCTTCAAAGCTGCTTTCTCCTTCTTCAAAAGTTTCCTCCTTCACAGTTTCAGGCTCTTGATTCGTTATTGTGAATTCAATTTTTCTCAAAATCTCATCTTTAAACAATGGTTCATTGACAGGGTTTTTTGTTTCAGGCTCATTGTTAAGTTCAGGTTCTACCACATCATTTACCAACTTAAGTTCAAGCTCCTGGCTTTGCTGATTCACCGAATTGTCCGTTTGGCCAAACAAAGAAATCTGGGCGCGATCCAACTCATGCACTTTTTTCTCATCCTTCTTCTTGGCAATTTTTCCATCAGTGAAAAATCCGGTGGCGATCACGGTCACACGGATGCAGTCGCCTAACCCTGAGTCCACACCATGTCCAAATATTACTTCGGCATCATCGCCCGCCTGCTCCTGAATATATTCGGTGATGGTGCTGAGTTCATCCATTTGAAGTTCCGCTTCTTCACCCGAAATAATTGACAGGAGTATTTTCTTGGCGCCCATAATGTCCTTGTTGTCGAGCAACGGTGAGGCAAGGGCCTGCTGCGCTGCAATGATTGCGCGGTTTTCGCCACGCGTTTCTGCTGAGCCCATCACAGCCGCACCGGCATTTATCATCACGGTGCGCACATCCTGAAAATCAACATTCACATAGCCCGTCAAGGTGATGATCTCGGCAATGCCTTTGGCCGCGGTGGTCAACACATTGTCGGCTTCACCAAAGGCCTGGCCTATGGATAGGTTTCCATAAATCTCGCGCAGCTTATCATTTAAAATAATAAGCACGGTATCGCAACTGGAACGGAACGCTTCAACACCAAGCTCGGCCTGTGCCGATTTCTTTTTTCCTTCGAATGAAAAAGGCACCGTAACAATACCCACTGTGAGTATGTCCATTTCCTTTGCGATTTTTGCAATCACGGGCGCGGCCCCGGTGCCGGTGCCACCACCCATGCCAGCGGTAACAAACACCATTTTTGTTCCCATCAGCATTTCGCGAATCTGCTCTTTGCTTTCAATGGCGGCAGCGCGCCCAACTTCGGGGTTTGCGCCACAACCCAAACCTTCGGTGAGGTTAACACCAAGTTGCAACTTGTATGGAACAGGGCTGCTGTTCAACGCTTGCAAATCAGTATTGGCAACCACAAACTCGACATCCTTGATGCCTTGCTTATACATGTGGTTCACTGCATTGCTGCCTCCGCCACCCACACCGATCACTTTGATGATCGACTTATGATGCTTGGGGAGGTCAAACTTGTATCCGGTTACTGGTTCAATCATAACAATTGTTGTTTAGTGGTTGCTTCAATATTCATTTTTGCCATCGAGGTCATCAATCAGCAATCCCTTTGTCTTGGTAAGAATGCTCGAGAAAAAATCAGACGTTGGGTTTGACTTAGGCTTCTTTGCTTTTACGTTTACATTCTTCTGCATCTCCTTCGCTTCCTTGTAGCGTTCATCTCGCTCATCCAATGAGCGGAAGCCCGACAACACCAGGCCAACAGCCGTTGCATACATGGGGCTCTTCACTGCTTCCATTTTGCTTTTGCCCAAGTGCTCGTTGGGGTATCCGATGCGCGTATCCATGCCGGTCATGTACTCTACCAATTGCTTGAGGCAACTGAGTTGTGAGCCACCACCGGTTATTACAATGCCTCCGGCCAACCGGTTTTCATATCCGGAGTTGATGATTTCTGTGTGCGCCATTTCAATGATCTCCTCCATGCGCGCCTGGATAATATTGGAAAGATTCTTCACCGAAATTTCTTTGGCTGTCCGGTTCCTGATGCCAGGTATCGAAACGATTTCGTTGGGGCTTGCCTCTTCGGCAATTGCTTTTCCAAACCGCGTCTTCAATTGCTCGGCCTGCTTGGCCATCACCATAAGTCCATGCTGAATGTCGGTGGTGAGAATGTTTCCACCAAACGGTATCACCGCGGTGTGACGGATGATGTTGTCATGAAACACGGCAATGTCTGTGGTGCCTCCACCGATGTCGATCAAACAAACGCCTGCTTCTTTCTCTTCATCGCTTAGCACTGCGAGGCTGGAAGCGAGAGGCTCCAAGATCAAATCTTGAATTTCGAGGCCTGCCCTGCGCACACATTTGTTGATATTGTTGATGGCACTGGTTTGCGCAGTGATGATGTGGAAATCTGCTTCGAGCTTTACACCACTCATACCCACCGGGTCTTTTATGCCTTCTTCATAATCCACAATATAATCCTGTGGCATCACGTGGATGATTTCACTTCCGGGAGGAATCACGATGCGGTACATATCCTCAGTGAGACGGTTTACATCTTCGATGCTCACTTCGTCTTCCTTAGTACTGCGTGTGATGCTGCCGTGATGAACCGAGCTACGAATGTGCTGCCCGGCAATGCCCACGTTGACCAAGCCAATGTCGATACCGGACATATCGCTGGCTTCCTTCACGGCCTTCTCAATGGCAAAAACTGTTTTATCGATGTTGGTGACAATTCCTTTTATCACCCCCTCCGACTCAGCTTTGCCCATGCCGAGCACTTCGAGTTTGCCAAACTCATTCTTGCGCCCTACAATGGCGCAGATCTTGGTCGTGCCGATGTCAAGACCTACAACTATTTTTTCGTTTCCCATGATTATTTATTTTGTTAGTGGTTGTTAATTTGTTTTATATATAAAAAAATGGTTTTGTTATTCTGCAATAATCTGTTTGTCGTACTCCAGGTTCACCCGCTCGTACTTGGTCCATCCTCGTTGTGGTAAAATCTCTTTATAAAAAATCATGAGCTTTTTAAATTTCGTTTCAATGTTCTCGGCCA
>JAYVAI010000364.1:0-8843 GCA_043751075.1 Cyclobacteriaceae bacterium
CAGCAAAATCTTTTTACCGGCCAGCATAGGGTTTTACTCTGCAGCCTTCGCAGCGGCCTCTGCATCGAGGGCAGAACGCAAGCGATAGGTTAGTTTGCCTTCCAAAAATTCTTCGATGGCGGTTGAAGTAGGCTTGGGCATGCGCTCGTAGTAGCGGGAGATTTCAATTTGCTCGCGGTTTTCAAAAACCTCTTCTAAGTTGTCAACCGTAGTGGCAAATTCTGCCAGCTTACCGTTCAATTCTTCCTTTAGGTTAATGGCAATTTGCCGCGCGCGCTTGGAAATAACCACTACCGATTCGTACAGGTTTCCGGTAGGGGCAGCGATCTTTTCAATGTCGCGCGTAATGATGGAGGGTTGTATGGCCATATCGAGTTTAGATTTTATTGTTTTTTAATTTATTCACTTGGTTCAAACTTTCAGTATAAAAACGTTGAGCGTCTTTTAGGAATGGGCTGTTGGGAAAATTATCAACCAACTCTTTGTAATACTCAAGCGTGGCGGTGTAGCGCTCCAGTTGTTTGTTGGTAAAACTCACTTTGGCGAGTTCAAATTCTGCCACCACTTTCAGGTAGGCCGACTCCTCCAGGTATTTTGAATCGGGAAAGTTTTTCTTAAAATCATCGAAGGCCACAATGGCCGCTTTGTACATTTTCAGTTTCAAGTATTGCTTAGCATTTTCAAAACCTTTCTTTTCAAGTTTTTCCTGGCTCACGGTAATCACATCCACGGCTTTGCTCATAAATTGACTTCCCGGAAAGCGGTTCAAAAAAACCTGCATCGCGTTCATCGCCTGAATGCTGCTGCTTTGGTCTTTGTTATGGTCTGGCGATGATGCATAGAGCGAATAGGCGTACATAAAATTTGCTTCTTCGGCATAGGAACTTCTTCCATAGGTTTCATAGAAGGTTTTAAACTGATCGGAAGCCAACAGGAACATCCGCTCATTATATTGGCAATAAGCCAGAAAGAATTCTACCTTTTCGCCTTCCGGAAGACCTCGTACTATAGGCAATATGGACTCGAAAAGGATGGATGCCCGGTAGTAATCCTTGTTGGTATAGTAATTAAGCCCGGCTTCGTATTTCACGCGCCAGTCTTCACTTTTTTCTATTTTCCTGAACTTGCTGCAACTGGTATTTAAGGCAGCCAGCAACATCAGTAAACCAAAGAATGAAGACAGCTTAGTGTAGGAGTATGATAAAATGCTCAAAATCAAGGATTATGGTCAGTTAAAGCCTGCAAATATAATACAGGATGATGAATTAACAATTTGAAAAGTTTGGGGTAAAACGAACAAGGCCGGGTTTTATTTCCGAACGATCAAGTTCCCTTCATCTCGCTTGTTGGTGGAGCCAACGCGCTCATGCTCATGCGCAACACCAACAAGGGCAGAGGTGCATAGTACATGTACTTTTCATTCTATTTTTAGTTTGTTCATGTATGTTTCAATTATTGATTTGGCACTTTTTTGTCTTGACACAAAAAAGTACTTGGCCGAGGTGCCCACCGATTGATAGCCCAACGGATGATCAATTTTCGGGTCAGCACTCCGTTGCTTTCTTAGTATGGACGGGGTTTCAATCTTCAAAGCCAAAGTAAACTAATGCTTTTCTTCAACAATAGAAACCCGCTTCGATAATGAAACGAGTTCCTTTAGCATCACCCCTTGGTCTTCGCGCAGTTGCCTTATATCCTCGTTCACCTTATTGAACTTTAGGCTATGGTCAACTATTGCGCGGCTCATTATGTCAACACTTCTGTTGGTCTGCTCGGTACTCTTGTCTGTGCGGTCCATGCGATCCAGCAATTGATCTGCCTTTTTCAGGTATTCGGCCAACAATTCGATGATTCTTTCTTCTGATTTCATGGGGTATATATTTTAAGGTTTTTTTGCAAGGTGAAACAACTTTGAAAGGCAATATAACCCTATACAATTCACCGCCAAAATGCGGCCAACAATAACAAAATAAAAATAGTAGGGAGCAAAACGGACCAGCCCGTGAGTCTATTTCCGAATGATCAATTTTCTGGTGAGCACCCCGTTGTTGTCCAAGTACAGGGTATAGAAATAAATGCCGGAGACCAATTCATCGGTCTGGATTTTAACCCGGTCTTCAGAGGGCGACAATTCAATTTCATTGATGGCCCTGCCCAAAATATTATGAATCACCACTTTGGCTTCAATGGATTCGTTGTGTATCTGGTATTTCATAAAGGCAAGATCCTGCACGGGGTTTGGATAAACGTCTTCAATGGTTATGTCCTTGGATTGAAAAATAACAGGCTTCTGGTTTTTTTCCTGAACAGAAATGGAAACTGCGTACTCCACGGCTTCCGCAGGATTTCCCTTGGCAAAAATCTGGAACCGTACACTGCTTTGCCCACTTTGCATACCGCTTTCCAAAACATAAAACAAGGTTTGCAATGTTTCGCCCGGTTCAATCCTTTTGGAGAACTCTTCGATTCCTTGTTCAAGGCATGTTTTGTCGAAGCAGAAATATCCTTTTTGGGTACTCCCCAAATCGGATTGCAGTTTGCGGATAATGTAAAACTGAGACTTGGTTGTGGTGTTCCTTATTTTGAGGGGAATGCGCAAGGTTTCGCTTATGGCAGCCTGAAAGTTTTCCTGTTTGTCCAATAGGTCAAAAGACTGAGAAAACCCGGTTAGGCTTAAGAGCAAAAGAAGACCAACTACACAACCTTTCATAAAACACACTTGTTTCGAGTGAAAATTTATGACAAAGTAATGGCTTATCCAACTATTTTAAAAAAAATCATTGATCCTTAACAATTTTTTTACTTAACGGTTCGTTGCCGGGCCTTCTCACAACTTGCTCGCGGCTTGGGCGCTGGTCTTCCCGCCAAACAAAGCCCTTCAGCATTTTTTCATCTGGTTTTATTTCCGTGGGCGGTACGAACCGGGCATCGGGTTTTACATAGGCGTTTACCGTGTTCACCTTGCCATCCTTAAAGATGATTTTCATTTTGCTGCAAATCAGCTTGTTCATTCCCATAGTGATGGTCAGTTTCACTTTCATGCTGTCCAAGTCTTCGGTTTTTTCCTCAAGCAGATAGTACAGGCTTTCTGCGTTGCCTTCCACCAACAATTGGTCGATGGCACTGCCACGGAACGAGGTGACCATGTTCCTGCCTTTTATCTGATTGTAGTTTAACATGGAATCTTTGGAGGCCACAAACGAGTTTGCCACCATAAAGAGTTTGTCAATTTTCTTGTCCTTGAGGCGCATGCGGATGGAGTCGGCAGTCATTTGGTTGCCGCTGCTCCACAAGATGGGGCCCTTATAAAAATAGATGGTTGAGTCAACGGCCAAATAGACCAACGAATCGGCCACTCCCTGCAAATCTTTTTTGTAAATCTTAACTTTATTATAGGCCAACATCCGCTTCTTTTTTGGATCCTTGTTTTCAATGGACACCAGCGTGTCGGCTCCTATGAACAAGGTGTCTAAGGCATCGTCAATTTTTGCCACGTATGCATTGCCAAAAACTTTTGAGATGCCTGTATTCTTGTCGTAATAACTATCGTCACCATAGATGAGCATGTTTTCCTCTTTGGAGGTCATCACCACCTTTCCTTTGGCCTTGTAGAGTTTTAGCACATCATCAATAACATATTCATTGCCCTTGATTTTATATTCGGCCGTTTCTATTTCGCCCAGGTTAAGGGCCGAGAGTTTTTTGTTGGTGTTATAAAAGCCACTCTTGTAAACCGCTGTGCTGCCCTCCTTGTCTTTTATGGTGGTGTTGTCTTTGAAATAAATGATTTTTGTTTTCGAATTGTATTGCAGCGTGTCGGAGTTTAAGGTGTAATCCGGATTTACCCCCACAACATCCGATTTGAAAGCGGCCAAGTTTGTGCGCACATCATAATATCCCTTTTTGCTGGTGAGCACGTTGGTGGTGTCAACCAATTTTCCGCCATTGAAATAGCGTGCTTCGTTTTTCTGCCGGTCGTAATCCAAAAAATCTGTGTAGAGTGTGGCCAGGCCAAGTTTAGTGAACACTACCCTTTTGCGCAGGTGTGCAATTTTCTTGTTGCCATCGTAGGTGAGCCCCTGCGAAGTAACGTCCACCGAATCACCATCCACGATATGCACTTTTCCGAATGCCTCGATCCGGTTTTTGCTTTTGAAAAAGTGGGCCGAGTCGCTGTAGATCGTTGTATTGTTCTGCACAAATATCACATTGCCTATCAAGCGGTCGAATCGCTCACCATTGCGGATGCTCCCCACTAAACTGTCGGCATGGTTTAACTTTACCCTCCGCTGGGCGATGGTGCCCGTTGCTATCATCAAAACAAGAAATAGGAGAAGGTATCGGTTCATGTGCGGGTCAAAAATATAGAAAAGTTATCTTTGGACTGTGATTGAAAAATTAAAGAGTTATATCGGTGAAAAGGATTTGCTTACAAGCAGTGATCGGGTTTTGATTGCCGTGAGTGGCGGCCTTGATTCGATGGTGTTGCTTCACCTCTTTCATAAACTGGATTTGAACATAGCCGTGGCGCATTGCAATTTTCAGTTGCGTGGCGATGAATCGGATCGGGACGAAGAATTTGTGAGGGATCATTGCGATAAAATCAACACACCATTTTTTTGTAAGCGGTTTGAAACCAACAACTATGCCACGGAAAGTAAAATCTCAATTCAAATGGCTGCGCGCGAACTTCGCTATGCATGGTTTCAGGAAACAATGGAGAATCAGGGTTTTTCAAAATTGGCCACCGCGCATCACTTTAATGATTCCATCGAAACGATGCTGATCAATTGGGTTCGTGGTGCTGGCATGGATAGTCTTACAGGAATTCGAGCCACACGCGCAAATATTATCCGTCCGCTTCTGTTTGCTTTGCGCGATGAAATTGTCACCTATGCAGCAGCCAACCAAATCACCTGGCGTGAAGACATCAGCAACCAAACCGATGACTACCAGCGCAATTTTATCAGGCACCAGGTTATTCCCCAACTGAAAAGGATTAACCCATCCCTTGAGCACACCATCCGCGAAAGCGTGCATAAGATTGAGGATGAAGCAGCGTTTAACAAAAAAAGTGTTGACGACTGGAAGGAAAAGTTTATGGTTCGCCAGGGAGAGGTTATCATGATCGGCAAGATAGGGTTTGTGCATCCCGCCCACGGGGCATCTTTACTGTGGAATTGCGTGAAGTCATTTGGCTTCAGCTATGAACATTGCAAAGAGGCATTGGAAATTAAAGACAAGCAACCAGGCAAACAGTTTTTATCAGGTTCGCACAAGCTGGTGGTAGATCGGGATCATTTCGTACTTACACCAGAGGAAAGCCATTGGAGTGAAGTCAGTATTCAAGCCAATCAACATTCAGCCACGTTAGGTTCCTGGAAGCTGGATATCGCATTACCTCGCGACAGTAAGTTTTCTGATACTACGAATGAGGCCGTGCTTGACGCAGATAAACTTGTTTTTCCACTGCGGTGGAGAAAATGGAAGCCTGGAGATTATTTTTTTCCATTGGGGATGGAGCATCGCAAGAAGATCAGTGACTTTTTGATTGACAATAAAATTTCCGTTGGCGAGAAGGATTCGGTCACCGTGCTGGAGGCAGCAGGTGAAATTGTGTGGGTGGTGGGCCATCGCATTGATAACCGTTTTAAACTAACGGATAACACAAAAAGAACCATTTCATTTTTAATCAGCTGATTTCAAGTAACACCACTGGTGTCATGTCAACGAAGAAATGTCGCCCAGCCCTTCAAGGGTTCTAAACCATTGAAGGGTTTTTCCAATTCGACAATATTAAATTGACATGACACTAAGGCACAACGGCATCAAGAGACACAAAGAACTTGGTGAACCTTCGTGCCTGCCTGACCGGTAGGCAGGCCCTTAGTGACTGGACGGTTATCATATTTGTTTCAATAGTTTTTCTTTTGATTGCCCTATTGATAAATTCGCACCGATTTTATTACCTAATTCTAACTACTATGAAAATAACTGTTGTTGGTGCCGGAAACGTAGGAGCCACGTGTGCCGATGTGCTCGCGCACAAAGAGATTGCCAATGAAATTGTATTGGTGGACATCCGCGAAGGCTTTGCCGAAGGCAAGGCATTGGATATTTGGCAGAAGTCTCCCATAGACTTATACGATAGCCGCACGATTGGCTCTACCAACGATTATGCAAAAACCGCGGGTTCGGAAATTGTTGTGATCACCTCTGGCCTGCCCCGCAAGCCGGGCATGACCCGCGATGATTTGATTACCACCAACGCGGGCATTGTAAAGTCGGTGACCGAAAACGTGGTGAAGCACTCGCCCAACGCCATCATAATTGTGGTATCAAACCCATTGGATGTGATGACCTATCAGGCACACATTACATCAAAGCTGCCGCGCATGCGGGTGATGGGCATGGCGGGCATTTTGGATACGGCACGCTACCGGGCTTTTTTGGCCGAGGCTCTCCATGTTTCCCCAAAGGACATACAGGCAACGTTGCTGGGTGGGCATGGCGACACAATGGTGCCACTGCCGCGCTATACAACCGTATCGGGCATTCCGGTAACGGAGCTGATTTCAAAAGATAAATTGGACGCCATTATTGAGCGCACCAAAGTAGGTGGTGGCGAGTTGGTGAAGCTGATGGGAACATCGGCCTGGTATGCTCCTGGTTCTGCGGCAGCACAGATGGTAGAGTCTATTGTAAAAGATCAGCGCAGGGTGCTGCCTGTGTGCATGCAGTTGGATGGTGAGTATGGCATCAAGGATTGCTACCTTGGTGTGCCCGTGGTGCTTGGCAAAAACGGAATTGAAAAAGTGATAGAGTTGGATTTGAACAGCCAGGAGAAAGCACTTCTTGAAACCAGCCGCAAGCATGTGAAGGAAGTGATGGAGGTGTTGGATAAGTTGGGGAAGTAAAATAGGTTACCCTTTACTTTACATCTTAATGTTTATCTTTTTATAGATAACTATGAAAGCGATTGAAACGACAGGCAAGATTGATAAAAATGGACTTCTTCATGTTTTACCCATGAAAGAGAAAGAGAAAACCGTAAAAGTAATAGTTCTTGTACCAGAGGAAGATGAAGCTGACAAAGAAATTGATTGGTTAAAAGTGGCCTCTCGAAACCCTTCTTTCTCTTTTTTAAAAGACGCTCACGAGGAAATTTATACTAACCAAAATGGGAAGCCTTTTCTTGGTTAAGTTCAAAATCGTTTTAGTGCCCTTTCCATTTTATGATAAAGCCAATCAAAAGTAATGCACACTATGAATCAGCCTTGAGCAGGATATATGCATTGATGCAAAAAGACCTGAAAGCAAATTCGCTTGACTCTGATGAACTTGAGATAGTATCAGTTTTGGTGAAAGAATATGAAAATGTTCATTTCCCAATGCCGAAACCCAATCCATTAATACAGGCTTATTATAAGCCATCTGAATGTTGAAATGTTGTAGAAGATTAAATGATCAGCCTAATCATAAAGTCCGTTATTTCAAGGCATGCTCTAATTCATGATGCAACAACATGATCTCATCTGTTGAAAGTGTCAACATTGAAATAGTTTTTTCGTTATTGTCAGAAAACTCAACCTCGAATTCGGTGTTGCTGTAACACTCTATTACAGTACCAATTTGTCCACGGAGTAGCCTTTTTTCTGGAACTCCCCTCAAGAGGGCTACTACATCCAAAAGTTTAATCGTTTCGTCTTTCATATATATTACCTGTTTACGTAACAACTTGTCAACCGAAGAGAATCGGGTGCATGACAAACTGCACCAGACCTAATTTAACCCCTTCGGGGTTGTCTCTCTTTCTGCTCCCTACCTCCGGTTTCACCGGAGGTTATTTGTATTCAAGCCTTCGGGCTTAGGTGCAATTTGTCATGCACACTTGCTATTCTTTTTGCCAAATCTATACCTTAAAACTTTTGACTATCACCTTTTAAGTGCAATGAACAGCACCTCATTTTTCTCCACCCCAAATTTTTCCTCTTGTGTTTTCGCAAAATCATTTTCTTCAGGGTGTAGCCCACTCCGGGCGATGCGCTTGGCATAATCCTTCCCGAACATTCGCACATGATCATCCTGGCCAAATGCTTTTTCACGTGCGCGCGGATCAGTAATGGAATTATCTTCAAACGTAACTTCAGGTATGGGAGAAAAAAACGGCACTTGCAAAATGGCCCAGCCACCGGGTTTTAGTACACGGTATATTTCACTCATGGCTTTGATATCGTCTGCCACATGTTCCAATACATGATTGCAAAGCACCACATCAAAATGGTTTTCTCCGAAAGGGATTTTATGGATGTCCATTTTTACTTTGGCCAATGGCGATTCAATATCGGCAGTGATGTAGCCTTCGCCATGTTGCTTTTCAAAGCGTTTCATAAAGCACGGCTCGGGGGCAATGTGCAGCACATTTAATTTTAAAGAAAAGAAATTTGTTTTCTCTTTCAGGTACAGCCATATCAACCGGTGCCTCTCCAGGCTCAGGCAATTTGGGCACAGGGCATTGGGGCGTGGGTTTATTCTTCCGTAAGGCAAAAATGAGCGGTAATGCTTTTCGCAGATGGGGCATTGCACTTTGCTGCCGATATAAAAAACACCGAGTGCTTTTAATCCTACTCCGCTGAAAAGCTGGAGGTATTTTCGGGGCACAAAGCGGATAAGGAGGGAGATGATTTTTTTCATGAGGGGCAAAGATAATTATAACTCAGGAGTTAGGAGATAGGAGAGATAGGTCGGGTGTACGACAAAATGCATATTGTTAAATTTGGTTAAAAAACCCCAAAGCCATGATAAACAAAGAAAAACTATACGAACAGATTGAGACCCTACAA
>JAYVAI010000365.1:0-3333 GCA_043751075.1 Cyclobacteriaceae bacterium
ATTCACCGTTTTTGATTAAGCGGACGGGAGTTCTGAAAATAAGCACAAGGTTTCAATCAAGCGTCACCCTCTCCTTCTCGCCTTCGCGAAGCGCTTTGGCGGAGCAAGGTGGAGAGGACATGGGTAAGGTTTCAAAAATCCGGATCCAGCCCCAATCTTTCCTGTAGGTTTTTAAGCAAAGGATTTTTCTCCGCCAAATACTCAAATTTCTCTTTGTTGGTATAGGCTTTCTTTTTCGTGGTGGTCTGTTGCATTTCACTTTCCACTTGAAGCCTGCCGTTGCCAAGTTTTTCTCGCAGGTAGTTCACAAGGTCAAGCCTCATTGCGGCCAGCAAGGGTTCTTCCACCGGGTTGGTCAACTGCACCGTTACGATGTTGCTTTTTAATGTGAACGATTGGTTGAGCAGATGATATTCGGCAACGTGGTTTTTTCTTTGTTCGGCATATTGGCTCCACACGTCACGCAATTTACTTTCAACAACGGGTTCGTCTTTCTTTAGCGTTGACCCATTTTTTTCTTCCGGTGTTGCTTGCGCTTTTGGCTGTGGTTTTAAAATGTTGCCGAGGTTGAGCGTTGTCTTGGAACGGATATTTTCTTTTACAGGTGTTGCAACCGCAATTTCTTTTTCAGCAACGGCAACGGTGGGTAGCACTTCCTCTTTGATAAGTTCTTCTTTAGCAGGCGTTGAGAAATGGGCAGGTTGTGCTTCGTTAGTTAATTCAATTTTTTTTTTAATCCAGCCTCGGCTGTTGCATGAATGGAGGTGCCGTTGAACACTTCGTGTATGTGCGCCATCTTCATCAGCGCAAGCTCTACCAACAGGCGTTGGTTTTTGCTGCTTTTATAATTGATGTCGCAATGGGTGGCAATGCTCAACCACGAGAGCAAGAGGGAAGAGGATGCGGCAGTTGATTGGTCGAGGTATTTTTTTCTGGTGTTTTGCGGCACTTCCATGAGCGTAACCGTGCGCGCATCCAGCGACACCATCAGGTTTCTCAAATGCTCGCTTAAGCCAACAATAAAGTTGTGGGCATCAAATCCTTTTTTCAAAATCTCATCCAACAGCAACAGGGGCTGCGAATGATTTTCGGCCAGCAAGCCATCCACCACTTTAAAATAATAGTCGTAGTCGAGAATGTGCAGGTTGTTGATCACATCTTTGAAAGTCACTTCCTTGCCGGAAGAAAACGTGACCATCAAATCAAAAATGGAAAGCCCATCGCGCAAAGCGCCATCTGCTTTTTGTGCGATCAGATGGAGTGCTTCTTCTTCTACAGAAATTTTTTCACGGTCGGCAACTTTCTTTAGCTGCCGGGCAATATCAGAAACCTGAATGCGGTTGAAATCAAAAATCTGGCAGCGCGAAAGTATGGTGGGTATCACCTTGTGCTTTTCGGTGGTGGCAAGAATAAAAATAGCATACGAAGGCGGCTCCTCCAATGTTTTTAAAAAGGCGTTGAAGGCTGAGTTGCTGAGCATGTGCACCTCATCGATAATATAGACTTTGAATTTTCCAAACTGTGGAGGGTAGCGCACCTGGTCAATAAGGTTGCGTATGTCTTCTACCGAGTTGTTGGATGCGGCATCGAGTTCGAAAATATTGAGGGAATTTACTTCTGCTTTTTCTTCGAAGCCGTTGATCAGGCGTGCCACAATGCGTGCGCACGTAGTTTTGCCAACACCGCGTGGCCCACAAAACAGTAATGCTTGGGCGAGCTTATTATTGTCAATGGCGTTTTTTAGTGTGGTGGTGATATGATCCTGACCTACCACTTCATCAAATCCAAGTGGCCTGTATTTGCGCGCTGAAACAACAAAATTTTCCATGGGGTGCAAGTTAAAACCTGATACCGGATTCCGGTTATCGGTTGCCGGATTTTTTTATTCCTCCTTTGCAGGCTAGGCACTTCAAACGGAATAGTGCTGAAAGTTTGTGGAAGAAGTTTCACCACCGCGAAGCAGAAACCAATGCAGGCTTGGAAGGAAAGCGGATGGGGCTTTAGAAAATAAGATAGAAAGTTTTATATTCGGGATGCTGTTGGTAAGCTTAAGGAACGTCACACTAAAGTTAACACCACGGCCGTATATCCAAACCATCTCCCTTGTGCGCACTTCACGTAATCCTCACAAACATTGAAACTAAAAATTTATCCAATATGAAAAAGACCAGCATAGTGGCTCTCCTGATTGTATCGATCGTGTTAACCAATTGCACGAGCCCCGAAACGCCTTATCATATTGGCGAAAAGAACAAGGCGATTGTTGAGAAATATATCCAGGCTGTAATGACTGGCGACCAGAAAACCGTAAGCCAACTGCTGGCGGAAGATTTTAAAGGGTATGGCCCGTACCGATCGGACTCCACTAACAAAGCACAGGAGATTGAAAATTTTATAAAAAATTGGAACGAGCGGTTTAAAACAATTGACTACCAACGCGATTATTCACATACCAACACCGTGAACGATGGCCGCCTGATGGGCGACTGGGTGATGTCGTGGGGAACGTTGAAGGCTACTTATAAAAATGGAAGTGCACCCGTAACATTTTCGATCCATACAGTTTTTAGACTCAAGGATGGAAAGATCAATCTGATCGGCAACTACTGGAACTCAGCCGACATTATGAAGCAACAGGGTTTCAAGTTTGTGCCGCCTGAGGAGTAGGCCAAGAGCATCGGGGTTTGAAGGTGTTAAAACTTACCTGTTGTCTTCCAGGTTGCCTACTCTGCGTGAATAGACATAATTTCTTTAAGCAGGACATCTTGTTGTATTTGATGTTTCATGGAGTCTTTTCTTAATGAAGTGATCTCCTCCTGGTTCTTTACCGAGGATTTTCTTAGTTCTATCAATTCCTCCGAGTGCTTCATCAATTCTTCCGAGTGCTTCATCAACACATCGTAAGCAAAATCCATGCGTTCAAGGGTTTGATCCGTCTTTTTTAAATAGTCGGCTATCAGTTCCAATATTTTATCTTCTGCTTTCATAGTGGTATGTTTCTCAAGTTAAATTTAGTTAGTAAAACTTTCAAAATAACTTGTACATTTCTTGGTAAAAAAAATTGGCGGCCTGGCCCCGAAACTTCGGGGCCACCGGGCTATCACTCCAAGTCCGACCCCCACACAAAATCCACGCGCTTCGGGCTTTCCGCTTCTATCCCTGGCCGAATTCAGATAAGGGAAATTGTCAAAATAACTTCGACAAAATGACAATCGAAAATTGTGAACCTTAGTAGAAAACGGTAAGCCATAGAACCAGAACCTTATTACCTTATCTTGGATTTTAGTCAACCAATCACAATAAGGTAATAAGGTTTGTCCCTCTTTCTCGCCT
>JAYVAI010000366.1:0-8811 GCA_043751075.1 Cyclobacteriaceae bacterium
TTGGGCGGCCCCCCGAAACGGGGCTGGGCTATCCGTTCCAAGTCCGTCCACGCATGAAATCCACCGCGCTTCGGGCTTTCCACTACTATCCCTGGCCGAAGTACATCGTATATAAATTGCACAAGTTATTTTGAAAATTTCACTAAAATAATGTTGGCTGCCTCCAGCAAATCGTTTACGGTGTAGTCTGCTTTGTTTTCGGGTTCTACTTCATCACCTATTTGAATTGTGCTTATGCCCAGTGTGCGCGCAGGAATAATATCCCGGCCACGGTCACCAATCATCCACGAAGCGGTAACATCGATGTTGAATTTGGCAATGGCTTTTTCAAACATCAATGTGCCCGGCTTGCGCGCCAGCGAGGCCGTTACGGTTGGGTGATGAGGACAAAAATAAAAATGATCGATGCGATGGCCGCATGACTGCTGCAAATATTCATGACAGGCTTTCATTTGTGCTTCGGTATAAATGCTCTGCGCAATACCCGACTGATTGGTGACAACCACCAATAAAAATCCGGCATCCTTCAATACCGAGATCGCTTCCAACACACCAGGCAAAATTTCAAATTCCTCAACCCTAAACGTGTAGTTCGGATTTTCTTTGTTGAGCACACCGTCACGGTCCAAAAAAATACAGCGGTTCATTTCCATTCTAATTTTTATTTTCCCCAATAATAACACATTCCATTTTAGTTTTACTTTTCATGTTTACCCAAATATTGAAACTTTGTGTTTACTTGATTGAATTGAAAATGACAATGTTAGATTAGGGTCTGCTGAAAAAATATTCATGACCGCAAAATCCTTGTTTTTAGCTCGTAAGGAAATTTTTTTAGTGGGCTGCATAAATTTTGGTGCAAAGAAAATTGAGTTGTAGGCCGTGCACTTGTTGAACCCTGCCCGTTCCGGCAGGCGGGCCCTCCAGGGTTCTGTCGGATTTCGAAATAGCCCCGCATTTCATGCGGGGCTATTCATGTTGAATCCCTATCGGGATTGTGAATGGTTATCAATCCCGAATGGGATTGAATTTGAATAATCCCGCATGCAACGCGGGGCAAATAACCGCTCCTTGAACAAGGCAACCCAGAATGGGCCCGCCTGCCAGAACGGGCAGGGTTGAATTAGTTTCGGTATGAGTTAGACTTATTCAGCAGACCCTGGATTAGTTGACACATTGGAATTCAAAAATCCCGATGAGTTCCTTCTAAATTGGTAAGCCAACACTTTTTTTTAAATTTACATTGCGGTGATTTACTGCAATCATAAAAAACCAATACCTCACCGTATTTAACCAACGAAATTTTGAACAACGCACTCGTCATTATACCCACGTATAATGAACAGGAAAACATCACCCTGCTCATTGATGCCATTGTGTCGCTCCCAAAGGACTATGATATCCTGATTGTTGACGACAACTCGCCCGATGGCACGGCCACTATTGTTATAGACTTGCAAAAAAATTATAACACCAATACCGAAACGAGATTACATCTATTGCAGCGGGTAGGCAAACTGGGGTTAGGCACTGCCTACATAGAAGGCTTTCGCTATGCCATAAAGCACCGTTATGATTTTGTGTTGCAGATGGATGCCGATTTTTCGCACAACCCGAAAGACTTGATCAATTTATATCTCACCTGTGCAGAAGGCGGCAATGATTTGTCCATTGGCTCGCGCTATGCCACCGGTGTGAATGTGGTAAACTGGCCAATGGGCCGTGTGCTGCTTTCATTTTTTGCCAGCAAGTATGTGCAACTCGTAACGGGCATACCCGTGCACGACACCACCGCAGGTTTTGTTTGCTATCGCAGAAAAGTATTGGAAACAATTCCTTTGGACGAAATAAAATTTATCGGCTATGCCTTTCAGATCGAGATGAAATTCCTCACCTGGAAGTATGGCTTCCGCCTGAACGAAGTGCCCATCGTTTTCACCGACCGCACACGGGGCCAAAGCAAAATGTCGGTAGGCATTTTTAAAGAAGCATTCCTGGGTGTGATCCAAATGACTATTAAGAGTTGGTTTAAGAAGTATATAGTTGCATAGTGAGAGTAGTGTCATGCAACCGTTTATCAGGTGTGGCCATGAAAGCGAAAGATGAATTCCATAAATTAATTGATACCATTGAAGATGAGGAAGCCTTGAATGGATTAGTCTGAGGAATCCTTCAAAAACTAAACAACCGATCAATCCGGCCACGAGAAGAAAACCACCCAACACCATCCAAAAAATATCCATGAGTAAGCGTTATTGCGCTGTTAAAATAACCACCGCATCCCCGTTTCTAAATAAAGGTGATTGAACCACTTCTGGTTGATGGCCATTGGCAGGCTATTGATCGAAACAGTTGCACCGCTTTCCTCTAAAGGAGTAGAGCGATTTTTTCGAAATAAAAAAAATCCGGATTCATCATTTAAAAACAGGCGATTTTGTTTTTTCAACTCGGCATAGTAGCCCACACTCAGGTAGAGCCACCTCAATCCCGACATTTTTTTGTCGAGCGATAAAGCTATACGCGAAAAGGTTACTCTTTCGCCCACCAGAAAGCGCAATTTTTTATCCTCAACTTGTTTCCCGTTATAATTTATACCCTCTGTGTTTTGGAATGTGGGAAAAACGATACCAAAAGTATGACTCCCCACTTCTGCCGAGGGGCGAAGGAGCAATGGGTTGCCCCTGCGATTGAGCAGCATGGAATATTTTATGCCCAGCGTTCGGCTATCAAAATTATATTGGCTACTAAAATCACTAGAGTGATTTGTAAAAACTTTCCATCGTTTATTCAACCGAAAAGAAATTTCACTGGCAAACAGAAGAGGCAACCCCAAACCATTTATAGACTTGTTAAAATTCAAAGCAGAAGGAGCCGATGAATACGTTAGTGAGAGTTGTGAATTGTTTACCGAATAAGGAAGCATTTGTACACCATAACTAAAGCCTAAGCGGGCGATGAAACGAACTGTTTTTTTTGATGGTGCGGTTAATTTGCTGTTCTTTTCCTTACTGATAGAAACTGGTGCGATATGGTTCATTAACTCATCCCGCTTCTCCTTTGTTTGCAATGGTGTCAACTGCGACTGCAAGATTGAATCTGGAAGCAATGTGGTGGCTCCTTGCCAAAAGTCTTCTGTAAAATTGTTCTGTAAGCGCGAAAATATCTCTGTGTAACCAAGCCTTTGTGTGAAAGGAATATCGGTGATAGAATCCACATTGATTTTTGAAACACTGAACTCGCCTGCTACTATGGTATTCTTTTTAAGTTGTTTGTTGAACTGTAGTTTTTGGTTGTCTCGGTAATGCAAAAACCATTTTCCTCCTACTTTTTTGTAAAGTACACGTCTTATTGATTTCAGGGTCTGTACGCGGGACAGAAAAATATTGTCAGTGGAGTCTCCTGAATTTCTTGTCACCTCTGTGCGCAAATACGCTTTGCTATCTTTTTCAATAAACAATTTTCCGGTAACGTCTCCATCGTTTTTAGTGAAACCTATGACCCATACCTCTTGGCCATCGTTGGAAGTTACATCAAGCAATTTGTAATTGTAATTCTTCTTGTCCGGCCTGAGAAAACTGGTTTTACGTTTCACCAGGTCACTGCTTATTCCGACAAAAGCTCCACCGTAGTACCCAACACTTGTAAACGTGTCCGTTTGGGCAAAATGGTTAATTCGTGACTTCAGTACTTTGACCGTGCCAAGCTCTTTCGAAAATTGATAGCCGCTGCCCTGCACCAGCAATTGAGCTTCACCAAAATATAAATACCGGCCGTCCTCTGTTTTCAGGCTTTCGCGATAAAAGCCTTCGAGTTCGTAGGGAGTTGTAGGGTAATTTTTTTCAATACTGTTGTAGGCTTGCCGGAGAAAAACAATGAGCGAACTATCAGGCATGATCACCACTTCGCGCAACTGGCGGGCTTCGGGTTTCAATTTGATAGTGGGATTAGTGGAAAGGATGGTTAACTGAATTTTGCGAGATGTATATCCGATATAAGAGACAAGCAAATTTCTTTCTTTAAATGAAGGAGGAACGATGAGCCGAAAATGACCTTCGATATTTGAACTTGTGCCGATATTGGTTTTTTCAATTTGAAGGTTGGCGAAGGGCAACGGCTTGTTCGTTTCCTGATCGATAATCTTACCAGTGATTTCAATACCCTGCCCAAAGCCCAATAGGGGGAAAGCAAGCAGGAATGTTAATAGACTTTTGATCATAAACATTTGTGCGTGCAGACATGAGCACGAATGGCTATTTAAATGGACTTTTGCGACAATGTGCTATTTGACAAAACCTGCCTTAGGTGATTTGACTTTCTTGATAAATTCTTCTTTTGAAATCCGCTTGCCATGGTCAAGCCTATTTTGAATTTCCTTTTCGGAAAGAACTGATTTATCGGGTTTTGTTTTCATGGCCATAAAATTATTAAAAATTGATTGTCGTAACTAAGCTCCACAATAATATTTCTTAAATTCTTCGCGAGTAAGCAATCGGGCCTGCTTAGAAACAATGGTATCACCTTCTGCCTCAAAAATGAATAATACAGGCAGCATGGAATCGGAAAATCCAAATGAAATAAATAGTGGCGATGGGTCTGTTGCATTGGTGATGTCAAGTAATCTTCCACATGGATCGTAAAAGGATTCTTCTAACCACTTGGCATCTGATTCCTGCGTTTTGAAGTTCAACTACGGAAAGTTGTGAATGGTTAAATTTAAAATCTATGTTCAATTTTATTTGGTTTGCTCAACTTGTTTGATTGCCCGGCAAACTTTGTCGTATCAAATTCAGCACCGCCACCGAAGCCATGCGTATGTTTATCATTCTATCTTTCGAGAGTTGAAGTTTCTTGGTTATGGTTTGATGCTTGTCGGAATAAGCAATCCAAACCGTTCCCACTGGTTTTTCGGGTGTGGCACCACCGGGCCCTGCTATGCCGCTGGTGGCCACGCCAATGTCGGTATGAAAACGCGCGCGCACTACGTTGGCCATTTCACTAATGGTAGGCTCGCTAACGGCACCATACTTCTCCAGGGTTTCGGGCTTCACACCCAACTGGCTCATTTTTATTTCGTAGGCATACGGTATCATGCTGCCCAAAAAATACTCTGAACTTCCCGGCACACTTGTTATCAGATGTGATAGATATCCGCCTGTGCAACTCTCGGCAATGGAGAGTGTAAGTTTTTTTTCACGGAGCATTTTTCCAATCACCAGTTCAATGGAGTCTTCACCATAGCCGTAAATGTATTGGCCTATCAGGTCTTGCAATTTTTCAGTCAGTGCGTTGGCTTCAAGTTGCAATTGCGCAAGCGAATCGCCAAAGGAAGTAAGCCTCAATCTTACTTCACCTAAGTTGGGCAAGTAGGCAAGCCCCATGTGGGCTGGCAATGCTTTCTCCCATTCCGAAATCTTATCAGCAAGAAAGGACTCGCCAATACCAATGGTACGGATTATTTTATGGTGGATGATAGGCAATTGATATTTTTTAGACAAGCGTGGCAGTACTTGTTCGGCCATCATTTTTTTCATTTCGTGCGGCACACCAGGCATGGACATAAACACTTTTTCTCCTTTGTTGAACCACATGCCCGGGGCTGTGCCTACTGCATTGGTTATTTTTTCGCACGCTGTTGGCAACGCTGCCTGCTGTTTGTTAAGTTCAGTTAGTTCTCTTCCCCGGCTTTTGAAAAATTCAGTCACCTCTACAAGTGCTTCATTATCAATTCGCAGTTCGCAGTTAAAATATTTCGCCAGCAAGGGTTTGGTCAGGTCATCGCTGGTGGGGCCCAGGCCGCCAGTAATCAAAATAACATCTGCCCTTTTTTCGGCTTCCGCGAAAGCGGTAAGGATTTCTGATTCTACATCGCCCACCGTTGTTTTGCGAATTACTTTCACACCAATTTTGTCCAGTTCCACACTCATCCATTGCGAATTGGTATCTACAATTTGCCCGTATAGTATTTCGTCACCAATGGTGAGCAGTTCGGCTAATATTTTTTTCACGTTTTAAAATTTGGTTTTTTGATACGATGAATTGCAATGCAAAATAGGCCTTATGAATTCACACTCCAAATGGCTGCCAACGACATTTAAATTTGGATGCATACCAAGTACTTTTCATACCTTAGCTCAGAATTTACAAACCTATGAACAGGATCTTACCCTTAGTTTTAATTGGCTGCATGGCTTGCACCACGGCTCAAATCAACCAGGCTATATCCGATGCCGGTAAAATGACAAATACAACAAAACCGCTTACAGCCTTTGAAGTAGGTGAAGGATTGAAAGAAGCATTGATCAACGGAATATCGAAAGGCTCAGACTTGGTTTCACAATCGGATGGCTATTTCAGAAATCCGGAGATTAAAATTCCTTTTCCGCCCGATGTAAAAAAAGTAGAGGACCGGCTGCGCCAAATTGGTTTTGGCGGTGAGGTGGACAAATTTGTGATGACACTCAACCGTGGGGCAGAGGATGCCGCGAAAGCTGCCAAGCCCATTTTTATTGCGGCCATAAAACAAATGACCATTGACGATGCCTTTGCCATATTGAAAGGAGAGCCCGATGCGGCCACACAATTTTTGAAGAGGACTACCAGTGCCCAGCTCAAAGAAAAGTTCAAACCAGCAATTCAGTCGTCATTGGACAAAGTGAGCGCCACAAAATATTATGGAGACATTGTTACCAAATACAACAGCATCCCATTGGTGCAAAAAGTAAATCCCGATCTGAACGACTACGCCACCGACATGGCCATGCAAGGTTTGTTTATGATGATCGCCAAAGAAGAAAAAAATATCCGACAAGATCCGATCGCACGTACATCGGAATTATTGAAACGGGTTTTTGGGACGCAAAAATAATATGCCAACTGTTCTCTACATCAAAGGGTTCAGGTTCTTTTTCTTCATGAACGAACATTTACCAATTCATATTCATGTCTCAAAGGCGGGATGTAAAGCTAAGCTGGAGTTGATCCCAGAAATAAAAATGATAACAAACCAAGGCTTTAAAGTGAAAGAAATGAAAGAAATTCTTGAAATTACGTATGAGAATTGTGATTACTTAATCCAAAAGTGGCATGAAACATTTAATCAATAAAGAAACGGCTGACTACCTTGAAAAGTACAAAGACGATGAGGTGGTCAACTATTTTTCCAGTACAGACGAATTGGAGATTATCATCTTTGAAGAGGGTTTGCGGATCAAGCACGTGTATATTGACAAGGAGTTGGATTTGATGGTGTTGGTGTTGAACAATAAAAAGTTAATAAAGCGAAAAGTAAGTGAATTTCCCCCGTTAATGAATTCATCGGAAAATGATTTGCTTTCATTTGAGAATGATGGGACCGGAATTCATTGGCCAAAATTGGACTACGACCTCAGCCTGAAGGGTTTTCTAAGGCACGAGCTTGCATATATTGACAAGCCATTTTCGGTTTAAAGACAGGTGTTGTTAAATTTAAAACACGCATTACTTCACTATGAAAAATATTACCAAACGCGATTTGAAAAGGAATGCTTGCTATGTTTTCAATCACCCTGGCGTACGATTGGGAGGATGCTGTAAAAGGATTTAAAACAACGATGCAACAAAAAAAAATCCAAATCAACAAATAGCCAACCATGAGCCTCTTCGAAAAACATCAACCGTTGCTAAAGAAGGCAATCGAAGCCTTGCACGCACGCACCTTCTTTGCCGCCTTTGCTGAACAGCCTGCCCCAGCCATCTATGGCGAAACTGCCGATGCAGACGGACAGGCAAAATTTAAAAATATCGTGGGCAAAAAATTTTCTGAGCTAAAGCAAAAGAGAGAAACGAGTTGGGCAGGCCAGGAAGAATCACCGTATCTGCGGGAGGCATTAAAAATTTCTTATCCCATATTTTCCGCTGATGATTTAGTTGACAAATCGATGACAGCATTTCATGTGTGGAGAAAAGTGAGCAAAGAAGCGCGCGCGGGAATATTATTGGAATCACTCGAACGGGTGAAGGCAAGATTTTTTGAAATCGCTTACGCCACCATGCACACCACAGGCCAGGGATTTATGATGGCGTTTCAGGCATCGGGCCCACATGCGGCCGACCGCGCACTCGAAGCAATTGCCGCTGGCTATGAAGAGTTGAAACGCTTTCCTGAATCGGCTATGTGGGATAAGCCCATGGGAAAATTTAATTTACAACTCAACAAAGAATGGAGGG
Organism: Cyclobacteriaceae bacterium; assembly: GCA_043751075.1. Classification (GTDB taxonomy): domain Bacteria; phylum Bacteroidota; class Bacteroidia; order Cytophagales; family Cyclobacteriaceae; genus ELB16-189. The sequence continues at coordinate 8,206 of JAYVAI010000366.1, forward strand.
CTGTGCCCAAAGGTGTTTCGGTGGTGATCGGTTGCTCCACATTTCCCACCTGGAATTCCGTAACAGGAATTTATGCGAGTTTGATCACTGGCAATCCGGTGATTGTGAAACCTCACCCCGGTGCAATTTTGCCCATCGCGATTTTCGTTGCCGAAATTCAACATGTGCTGGCCGAAAATAATCTTGACATCAACATCTGTCAGTTGGGTGCCGACACTTTTAATAACATGATCACAAAAGAATTGGCCGGGCACGAAGATGTAAAACTCATTGACTTCACCGGCAATTCGCAGTTTGGAAATTACTTAGAAGTGATACCCGGCAAAACAGTATTCACCGAAAAGACAGGAGTGAACTCAGTGATTTTGGATTCTGTAGAAGATGCCGATAAAGTGGCTGCCAACCTTGCCTTCTCCATCAATCTCTACAGCGGGCAAATGTGCACCGCTCCACAAAATTTTTACATTCCTGAAAGCGGAATAAAAACTTCTTCAGGAGTAATCACTTTCGATGAGTTTGCTGAAAAGTTGGTAGCCAACATTAATAGCCTGGTTGACAATCCGAAAGCTGGCCCGTTTGTATTGGGTGCTGTGCAAAGTGATAGAA
>JAYVAI010000367.1:0-8794 GCA_043751075.1 Cyclobacteriaceae bacterium
GTATAGGCGTTTAGACATCCCATTAAAATCATTTATTTTAGCCTGATCGGGGCATTTATCACCATCCTCATTATGAGTAAGTCGAACATTGACCCCATGTGACTGCGTCTATTGTACCTATAATGATATTCGTTCAGGTACCCTTGCATATGCCCTTTGCTGCAATGATGGTGGATCCCCCTTAGCCATCCTTTGATGTTCATAATGTGAAGGTGTATGTCGTTGAAATTTTTGCCGTCATCAGATGCCACTTGCCCCAGTTTTTTAAACACCTTTTTGAGGGGCGTGTACCCTTTCCATTCATCGGCCACCACTTGAGCGTCCTTTGAAACATATTTGTTTAAAAACGCACCCAACTCTTTACTCGATGCGTGCTCAATTATCTCTGCATAGGCCCGGCCAACACCATCCCCAACAATCTCCAGCGCCAAAACAACCAACTTTTTATCGCCCTTGGCCCTGCCCCTTTTTTGTTCCTCTGGCCCGCCCACAAAAAACTCGTCCACATGAACGATGCCCTGCAATGGGTTTTTGAGGCTGCTGGCCATTGCCTGTTGGATTTTCCACTTAAATGCCCAACAGGTTTTTTGTCTTAACTCAAACTCCCTGCTTAGCTCCAAGGTGGACATCCCTTTCTTTTTGGTTACTACCTTAAATACAATGTGAAAGGCTATCAACAAAGAAAATTTGACCTTGTCAAACATCGTGCCCGCTGTTGGGCTTTCATCGTGCTTGCATTTCAAACAGCGTCTATGGTATGGTTTGGCCCCCTTGATAAACCTTTCATTGCCGCACCGTCTGCACTTGTACCCACCTTCCCATTTGATCTCAGCTATGTATTTAAGACAGTCTCCCTCGGTTTTAAAATACTGGTTGAATTTTATTGAGTTCACACCTACAAAAGTCGCTCTATTATCCAATCCCCAAAAGTACAATTATTTTGGGACGCCTAAACGCCTATACCTATAAATCAAATATAGTAAATGTTGCAAAATTAAATAATCAATACAGTAGTACAAAGTAATTCAACAAAAAACGATAAGATTATGAAACGGAATAAATTTTTAAAAAGTGGAGTGTTGGGATTGGGCACCATGCTAACGATGCCTACCGTGCTAACGGCCTGCGACAAGAACAGCAGTGACCCAAACGATAATACAGGATGCACTACTACCCCATCCGAAACCAAAGGCCCCTTCCCTATCAAGACCCCGAGCCAATTGGTGCAGGCCAACATTAAATCGGACAGAGCGGGTGTAGCCTTGCTCATGAACATTACCGTTCAAAATAAAAACAACAGTTGCTCACCCCTTGCCGGTGTGCTGGTGGATGTGTGGCATTGCGACAAGGATGGCGATTATTCCGAATATGGAAGCAGTGCCACATTACATTTTTTAAGGGGCAGGCAAACAACAGATGCCAATGGCAACGTTTCATTTCTTTCTGTGTATCCGGGGTGGTACAATGGCAGGGCACCTCACATACATGTAGAGGTGCTGAGCAGCAGCGGCTCGTCCTTATTGGTAACTCAAATAGCTTTTCCCGAAAATATTTCAAGCGTGGTTTATGCCTCCACTTTATATTCAGCCAATGGGCAGGCCGACACCTCGAATACAAGCGACAATATATTTGCAAACAGTTTGAGCAGCGAGCTCTCCACCGTTGCAGGCAATGTGGCAGACGGCTATACGTTGGAAAAAATAATTGTAGTGAATGGGTAAAATACGAAAACCAATAGAGTGGTGAAACTAAGAATGGTGGAGAACTTCCTCACACTCGATGCCAATTGCAAATAGGGTGAATGGCTTCTGTTGGGTGCATTTCAAAAAGCCACGGTCATTTATCGCTGACCTTGACAAAGAAAATCAATCATCAGAAATTTCTAGGTGTACGGGCAGTTTTGTGTTTGGGACTAAAGTCCCTTGAAATTTTAGTTTCAATTGCCACGGGCTTAAGCCCGTGGTAATTGATAACCTGCCGGAAGTGGGCTTTAGCCCTAAGTATAGATGGCACGACCTTGTCTTTTTGAAATGCACCCTTTCTGTTTATAACTACTCTGGATGAAATTCAATAGTATTGGGATGGAAAGTTTTCCACGAATGCCAAAACTCCTGATACGATTGAACCTTCTTGAGTTTTGCACCCAGCAATTTTCCTTCGGTGCACTCACCGTTCCACTTCCAATGAGATTGTGTGTTCTTGTCAGTCAAAATTCCCGTGCCTTCCTCATATAGGAATGTCAATGTATCCCGCTGAAAAACATGAAAGGAAGCTGTGTCGTTTTCCAATACAACCAATAGAGGAACGCCCGCCAACTCATCGTTGATGGCACGCAAATTCTTCAAGTCATTCCAGTCGTATGCTTTTGAGAACAATCCCATTGGCACACCCACCACCCACGATTTATCTTTCCACGAAAGTGAATCTGGTTTGGTGAGTTCGCCCGTGCTCTTTCCTTCATCATAATTTTTCAACCCCTCATACTCTTCTATAAACAAACTATCGGGTTGCATCACCAATGTATTGGGATGTTGATTTATCCAAGCATCCAAACGCATTTGCTCTGAAGGGATTTCGTTGATAAACTTCCCTTTCATCGGCCCCACCACGGCTTCACCATTTGCCTGCCTCCACCAACTTTTGGTGCGGCTGTCTTCAAACATGGCATTGAAATGATCCATGCCCACCAACCGAAAATCTTCCTGTACTCCATCTACCCGTGGAGCATACACACGGCCCGTGCGGCAAACGGTGCAGTAAGTTACCATCACGGGCTCACCACCAACAGTATCGCGCACTTGATGATGATAGCCGATGATCTCAATAGGATATGCCTTTGCCTGTCCGTTAATGTCAATCCCTAACACAAGCTGGTGTGCTTTAACTTTATTTTCTGCTGCGCTTAAAAACAATTTTGTCTCAGGCTGATGAAACATTTTATCGGCCAAAAACCGAAAGTTGAAAAGGTAGGCAACAACAAGCCACGCTACCAATCCGGCAATAGCTGCCAACATTACTCTCCTGCTGCCCGATACTATAAAATAGTAAGTTGGATAGCCGATCAGCAACAACCCGGCAATCCTGAAAAGATTTATATGTGTGCCAATGAAGTATGCCACCTCAATCGTTTCATTTCTCTGGCTTCCAGGAAAAGGCATAATGAAATACACACGGAATATTTCTGCCGCCAGTAATACAAGAAGCGCGAAGAGAAAGAGGAACAATCTCATCGTAAAAATTGTGTGATACGGTCAATCAGTAAATCGACTTGCTCCAACTCCGAGTTAAACTTCTCATCACTCCATCCCAGCCGAACCTTCATTTCCTGTGCCATTGAAATCTTGTGGTCGTTTACCAATTTAATATTAAAATACATAAGGCCAGTTCTGCGCACGAGAAAATCCTGCAACGAACAAACCATTTCATGTTGGAGGCAAAAATCCAATTCTGCTTTAAGCAAAGATAGTTCGGGGCTCTCTTTATCGAAATCAGATTCAAGGTCTATTAATATCCGGTCGGTTTGTCTGCCATAGTTTTCTACGAGGTATTTTGCGGTTGACTCAGATAACCCCAGGCTCGTTAAGCGTTTGCCAACTTCAACAATATATTTTTTTACAGTTGCAAAATCATTGAAGTTGGAATGGGTAAGTTTGATTTGATGGGTGAAGCATGGCTTTAAATTCCGGTCTTCAAAATTTTTATCTATTACCAAATCCACTACGCGCTCTGCCATCTTTCTATACCCGGTAAGTTTTCCTCCTGCAATAGAAATCAATCCCGAAGTAGATTCAAAAATTTCGTCTTTGCGCGAAAGTTCGGAAGCAGATTTTCCATCTTCATGGATCAATGGCCGCAGCCCTGCCCAGCTTGATTCGATATCTTTCAACGTCAATTGCACGGATGGAAATGTTGCCTTGACGGCAGCCAATAAATAAGCAGCGTCATGGTGTGTGGCGAACACTTCATTTTTATCGCCTGTGTAATCGGTATCGGTTGTGCCAATATAGGTGCTTCTGCCACGGGGAATGGCAAAAATCATCCGGCCATCGTCCACATTAAAATAGATGGCTTGCTTCACAGGAAGTTTTTCCTGTGGCACCACAATGTGAACTCCTTTGGTGAGGTGCAGGCTTTTGCCTTCCTTGGATTTGTTTACTTCGCGCAGTTCGTCCACCCAGGGCCCTGCGGCATTCACCACCACCGTTGATTGAATCGTAAAAGCTTTTCCTGTCAGTTGATCGTGTACACTCGCGCCCGAAATCTTTCCGTTGCTATAAACAAAGTCCAGCACCTTTGCATAGCTTAGAATAGAGGCACCCTGCTGAACAGCCGTTTTTATTATTTCAATCGTTAGCCTGGCATCATCCGTTCTATATTCGGCATAAATGGCACCACCCTTCACGTCATCTTTTCGCAGCAATGGTTCAAATTTTAAGGTTTGTATTTTGGTGAGCATCCTTCTGCGATCCTCCCCTTCCACACCCGCCAGCCAATCGTACATTTTCAATCCAATAGAGGTAAGCCAATAGCCCATCCCTTTTTTTTCGGAAAGAGGCAGCAACATTTTTTCGGGCACAACCAAATGAGGTGCGAGCGAATGAACAATGGCGCGCTCGCTGCCAACTTCTTTTACCAATCCAAATTCCAATTGTTTTAAATAGCGCAGGCCACCATGAATTAATTTGGTGGAGCGGCTGCTTGTGCCAAAAGCAAAATCATTCTTTTCCACCAAGGCAACTTTCAACCCGCGCGAAGCAGCATCCAATGCAATGCCCGCACCGGTTATGCCTCCACCAATAACCAATAAATCAAATTTTTCGGATTCGAGCTTGGAAACTATTTCGGGGCGATGAAAAATTGAGAAGCTCATTTTGTAGGAGGTAGGAGTTAGGAGATAGTAGGGATTGTTTCTTGAATTTGAATTTGAAAAGAAGTCAGAATTTAGAAGTCGGAATTTAGGAGTTAGGAGTTAGGAGGTTTCTTGAGTTTGAATTTGTTTTTGAATTTGAATTTGAAAAGAAGTCAGAATTTAGAATTTAGGAGTTAGGAGTTAGGAGTCAGTATTGCTTCTTGAGTTTGGATTTGAAAAGAAGTCAGAATTTAGGAGTTAGGAGTTTGACGAAACGATCTTCGGCCATGCATCGCCTTGTCACACTTGAATAATGAAAATTTAAGAAGCTAAAACTCCAAATTCGGTGAAGTGTTGTTGTGCATTGTCAATCCACCTTTGCTTTTGTTCGTCTCGCTTGACCTTTTTTGATTCGGTCAATCATTTTTGCCCTTTTCAATTTGTCAGCTTTAATGAAGTCACTAATCATCCTTCTTTCTTTTTCAGTCAATGGTCTTGGATCAACTACAAAGTCAACGTCCAAAGGTTCTTTAATTAGTCCCATATCCTTAATCGTTAAAGTATTTGTTAATTAATTTCAATGCTATATCGGGTGTGATAACCATAAGGCTTCCTCCAAAGTGTTTAGCCTCCAATGATTCAATGTAGTGGTTAATAAGTTGGGTTTTTGAATTGAAAGATACGTAGCCTCCACCTCCTCTTTGAAACGAAACTCTACATGCAAAAGCTACCAGGTTTCCTGGAACACCAAAGTAGGCTTTTGCTCTGCCCTTATTAAAGGGAGCACTTTCAATCAAGTGCATATAAATATGGTCTTCCCTATAAGTTATACTGATGAGCCCCTGAATGTTGGGGCTGTCTGAAATTGTGAGTTTATATACTTCTTTCTCAGGTGCTTTTAGCTCTGATTTCCAATCAAATGCCCAGCCATTTTTCCTAATAACGTTCTTTAATTCTTCCTTCGTTACCAACGAAACCTCAGTCTTAAAACTGTCGCCACTCTTTACATTTTCAATTGAATTTGTCAGCTTATCGATGACAAAGTTGAGGTAAACTATTTTTTGCTTTTTCACACCTAAATCTACAAAATTTTCAACTCCTTTCTGGTGGAATTCCTCTGTTCATTTGCATTGCAACCAACTTATAACTCTAACCAACCAACAACTATTTCAATCAACCCAACCTTTGGTACGCTCTATCGCCTTCAGCCAGCCTTTATAAAGTTTTGTTCGGGTAGCTTCATCCATCTGTGGATTAAACCGTTTTTGGATCTTTCTGTTTTTGATGATGGCTTCTTTTTTCCACAATCCGATTTGAATCCCGGCCAGGTAGGCCGCACCCATGGCCGTTGACTCGATCACTTCGGGCCGCTCTACTTCCGAGCCCAGAATATCCGATTGAAATTGCATGAGGATATTGTTCGCGCAAGCACCACCGTCCACTTTCAAGATGGCGAGTTTTACACCGGCATCTTCCTGCATGGCATTGAGAATATCTTTGGTTTGATAGGCCAACGACTCGAGCGTGGCTTTGATGATGTGGTCTTTGCCCGTGTCACGAGTCAATCCAAAGATTGCACCGCGCGCATACATGTCCCAATAGGGTGCGCCCAATCCTGCGAAAGCAGGAACCACATATACTTCATTGGAGCCTAACGCTTTCGTTGCAAAATATTCGGAGTCTTTGGATTGATCAATTAAATGTAAACTATCCCGCAGCCACTGCACCGCAGCACCCGCAATAAACACACTGCCTTCGAGCGCGTACTCTACTTTGCCATCAAGCCCCCAGGCTATGGTAGTGATCAACCCGTTTTTAGAAAGTTGGATTTTCGAGCCTGTGTTCATCAACATAAAGCATCCTGTTCCATAAGTATTCTTGGCCATGCCCGGTTCAAAGCAAGCCTGACCAAACAAGGCCGCTTGCTGATCGCCTGCTACTCCGGCTATTGGAATTTCTTTTCCATTTATTGTACAGTTTCCAAAATCAGAAGCCGATGGTTTCACTTCCGGCAACATTGAGATGGGGATGTTCAATTCCTTTAAAAGTTTTTCATCCCATTTCAACTCGCGGATATTATACACCAGGGTGCGCGATGCATTGGAGTAATCCGTTACATGCGATTTTCCATTGGTAAGTTTCCAAATCAACCAGGTATCAACAGTGCCAAAAGCCAAATCGCCTTTCTCTGCCTTTTGCCTTGCCCCTTCTACATTATCCAAAATCCATTTGATCTTGGTTCCGGAAAAATAAGAATCAATAACAAGCCCTGTATTATTGCGCACATAGTCCGTCAGTCCCTTTGCTTTCATCTCTTCACAGATTGGAGCGGTGCGTTTGTCTTGCCACACAATGGCGTTGTAAATGGGCACACCTGTTTTTCTATCCCACACAATGGTGGTCTCACGCTGATTGGTAATTCCAATGGCTGCTATGGCGTTAACATCAACAGAATAATCCGCAATCAATTTGTTGAGCACACCCGATTGAGAACTCCATATTTCTTGCGGGTCATGCTCTACCCATCCCGACTTAGGAAAAATCTGCCGGAACTCTTGCTGAACAATTCCTTTGATTGATCCCTGCTCGTCAAAAAGTACTGCTCGTGAACTGGTGGTGCCTTGATCGAGGGCGATGATGAATTTTTGTGTGGCCATGTTTGGATGTTGGATTCTTGATGCTGGATGCTGGATGTTAGGTACTTGAGATTGAATTAAAAAATAAGTTTAAAAAATATCGCTCCTAGAATGCCGCCAGCAATTGGGCCGGCTACGGGTATCCAGGCATAGCCCCAATCGGAGGTGCCCTTGCCGGGGATAGGTAAAATTGCATGAGCTATGCGAGGCCCCAAATCGCGGGCAGGATTAATCGCGAACCCGGTTGTGCCGCCAAGACTTAAACCAATGGACACAATCAAAAGGCCGACTACCAAAGGTTTCAAGCCTTGCGTAAATTCGTTGGCACCAATAAATAAAATGGCAAAGACCAACAGCGCAGTGGCGATTGCCTCACTCATAAAATTTGAAAACGTATTTCTGATTGCCGGTGTGGTAGAAAAAACTGCGAGCTTGGCGGCTGCATCGGTCGTATTTTTCCAATGCGATTGATAATGAAACCAAACTAAAATAGCCCCGGCAAAAGCCCCGGCCAACTGGGCGGCACAATAGCCTGGCACAAGCGACCATTCAAAATCACCTGCTACTGCAAGCGCAATGGTAATGGCTGGATTTAAGTGAGCACCGCTTATATCGCCCACGGCATAAATGGCCAGCGATACGGCAAGACCCCAGGCTACGCATATCGTTAGCCATCCGGCATTTTCAGATTTGGTGCCTTTTAAAACTACACCGGCCACCACACCTTCGCCCAAAAGAATGAGCAACATGGTGCCAAGAAATTCTGCGAGATAAGTTGACATAGGTTATGGTTTTAATTGGGTTAATTTTATCTTTAAATATACAAATGATCTCCGTTTGTAAACCTTTTAAAAATAAACTTTATGAAAGTAGAAGAACCGGATATGTCGGGGACTTACTCATACAAAGACTACCTCACCTGGACATGGGATGAAATGGTGGAGGTAATCAAAGGGAAGATTTATAAAATGTCGCCAGCCCCAAGCAGTCGGCATCAGGGAATCGCTCTCGAACTATCTCGCCAGATTGCCAATTTCCTGCTCAAAAAAAATTGCAGGGTATTCCCGGCTCCCTTTGATGTTCGATTACCAGTTTCATCCAAAACAAAAAGTGACAACGAAATTTATACGGTCGTTCAGCCTGATATATGCGTGGTGTGCGATCCAAAAAAAATTGACAAACGCGGCTGCTTAGGTGCACCCGATTGGATTATTGAAATACTTTCAAGAAGCACGTCCTCCAAAGACCTGAATGAAAAATTTGATGTGTATGAAGAAGCAGGCGTGAAAGAATATTGGGTGGTGTATCC
>JAYVAI010000368.1:0-8791 GCA_043751075.1 Cyclobacteriaceae bacterium
TATTTTAATTTTGCCATATTCTGTATCACCGGCACAAAGTCGGGTGCAATAGCCAGGGCTTCTTCAAATATTTTTTTTGCGGCTGCCTTGTCACCAAAATGTTCTTGTTGCACCAAGCCCTTCAGGTTCAGCACCGACACCTTCATCGGATATTCTTTTTGCTTTTTATCTGCATCGTTGAAAACAACTTTCGCGCTGTCCAATTCTTTGTTTGTAAGAAGGATATCAATTGAAATAAGACATTCCGCAAACTTCTTCAACTCATATTGCAAAAATGCCATTTTATATAAAGTGGCTATCGTATTGGTGAGCAGATATAGGCTCTCATAACTTTGCAAAGCGCGATCGGGCACACCCATGGTTTCATAACCCACGGCAGAAATCTCGAGGGCCGCTGTGTTTTTTGGATTGCGTGCCAGCAACTGCTGCGAAACCAATACGGCCGGAATATATTTTTGAGTTTCATAGTAATCGTAGGCAAGCTTAAAAATAAGAGAATCATTTTGCGGGTTCTCGATGATAAGATCATACAAGGCATCGCGGGCAACATCCTGATCGCCCCATTGAACTGCGGCTAAATACTTTTTGTAGAAATGCTCAGTCAACGGGCTTATCGCTGGCTTCTTATCTTGTTGGGTAGCAGTAGGCTTGGTTTCAGTTTTGGCAGCTGGCTTTGCAACTGGTTTGACAGGTTGCGTTTGGCCAACAGCAGTTAGACAAAAAATCAGCAAGAGAAGAGAGGTAATCACATGTACTTTCATAAAATTTAGTTTGTTACAGATTTAGAGTTTATTTCCTGCATCACCAATCCTTTGCGCTTGGCTATGCTCATCAATAATTCATACGCTTCTTGCCGGTTGTTTTTTATGATCCCGTCAAGGATGGCTTCTTTTATTTCTTCTTTAATTTCACCAATGATCCTGCCGGGTGTAACATTGAGCAATTTAATAATTTCATCACCGGTGATGGGCGGCTGAAAGTTTCTCACATTGTCCTTCTCCTCCAGTTCGATCATCTTTTTTTCAACGTGCCCGAAGTTTTGCAAATACCTCGCCACTTTTTCATTGTTCTTGGAAGTGATGTCGGCTTTGCACAACAGCATCAGCGACTCAATGTCGTCACCGGCTTCAAAAAGCAAACGCCTGATGGCAGAGTCCGAAACTTCTTTCACCAAGGCAATGGGCCTAAGATGAAGGCGCACAAGTTTCTTTACAAATTCCATTTTTTCATTCAGCGGCAACTTAAATTTTCGGAAAATGCCCGGCACCATGCGCGCGCCTTTGTCTTCGTGGCCGTGAAAAGTCCAGCCCACGGCTTTGTCGAACCGCTTGGTGGCAGGCTTGGCGATGTCGTGCAAGATGGCAGCCCACCGCAGCCATAGGTCATCAGAATTTTTTGCCACGTTGTCTAATACTTGCAGCGTATGGAAAAAATTGTCTTTGTGCGCTTTGTTGTCCTGATATTCCACACCGTGCAAAGCCACCATCTCTGGAAAGAACAGTTGCAACAACCCGCATTGAAAAAGGAGTTTGAAACCATACGATGGCACAGGCGATGAAATGATCTTGTTCAGTTCGTCCGCAATGCGCTCCATCGAAACAATAGAAAGCCGCAGTGTATTTTTAATAATGGCATCGTAGGTATCGGCATCAATATCAAAATTCAATTGCGAGGCAAAGCGTATGGCGCGCATCATCCTGAGCGGGTCATCAGAAAAGGTGAGGTTTGGGTCTTGTGGTGTTTTGATCAGCTTCTGCTTCAGGTGCTCAACTCCATCAAATGGATCAACTAACTCGCCATACCAAGAGGGAGATAAACTTATTGCCATAGCGTTGATGGTGAAATCCCTGCGCACCTGATCCTCGGCAAGCGTGCCATCTTCCACAATGGGTTTTCTGCTCTCGCTGCGGTAAGATTCTTTTCTCGCTCCAACAAATTCCAGATCAAAATCGTGGTGTTTGATCATGGCCGTGCCGAAATTTTTAAACACAGTCACCTGATCATTTTTCAAGGCAAGGGCAACGATGTTTGCCAATTCAATCCCGCTACCGATGCAAACAAAATCAATATCCTTGCAAGGTCTTTTCAAGATCAAGTCTCTTACAAACCCACCCACCACGTATGTTTCCAAGCCCAGCCTTTGAGAAGTGGTAGAAACAACCTGAAAGATAGTGTTAGCTTCTAAGTCGGACTTAAAATTCATTGGTTTACAGAGCTATCAATGGGAAATCTAAAAATCAAAGGACAAAAGTAATCACTAATTTTCAGTTGTTTGACAGATATTGATAAGGCAAATGGATTTTGTAAAGAGTTCCAATTCAAATTACCTTTGGTCCTAAACCAGCCAAATAATTATGGATACTGCTACAATCCGCCAAAAACTTCACCATTACATCGAAACAGCCCAAGACAAAAAAGTAAAGGTAATCTTTGCTATTGTAGGTGATGAAATCAGGGATTCCAAAGATCATTGGAGCGATGAAGTTTTTGTTGCTGAGCTCCAGCGCAGGGAGGACTCATATTTAAGTGGCTCGGCCAAAACCTACACACTTGAACAATCCGTTTCAAGGGCACAGCAATCCATTAAGAAGATAAAAAAAAAGTAAGTGTACAAACTCAAACTTCTTGAAGAGGCCGACAAAGAATTTGAAGAAGCTGCTGCGTGGTACGAGGAAAAAAGCAGCGGTCTTGGAGTGCGTTTTATTGAAACGGTCAGGAGCAAATTAGAGGATATTCGAGAACACCCTGAAAGGAACACAAAGCGCAAGGGTAATTTCCGTGAGGCGGTTGTTAGAATTTTTCCATACCTAATCGTCAATATTTTTTACAAAAATAATGGGGCAATCTTGGTCAGTTCGATTTTTCATACCAGTCGAAACCCTAAAAGAAAATACAGGAGAAAGTAAGTTGGTTAACTATGGGTGAAGCCCGGAGGAAACTGATTTCACCATGTCCACTCTGTTTCATCAAACTGGTGGCTATCAAATCAACTTTTTCCTTTTTTCTTTTAAAGTCCGACCATTTCTTCTTTTTTGCTTCGGTGGCTGAAAGCATAATACCTTTGTTTACTACAACCACCTGAACTGAATTACCTATTTTCCTGATCTTAAGAATTGTATTCATGTCGTGGTAGGTATAAAACAAAATTACAATAGGGATCAGAAAAAATCGGGTCAACAGCCAAAATCAGAAAACTAACTTTTTTGAAAAACACATGTACGGATAGAAGGCCAATTACCTACCTTTGCGCCTTAAATTTTCTGGATCGAAAACCATGTCTGCTGCTAAATACATATTCGTTACGGGTGGAGTTACGTCCTCGCTGGGTAAAGGCATCATTTCAGCCTCGTTGGGTAAGTTGCTTCAAGCCAGAGGGTTTTCGGTTACGATCCAAAAATTTGATCCCTACATCAATATTGATCCGGGCACGCTAAACCCCTACGAACATGGCGAGTGTTATGTAACGGACGATGGGGCCGAAACCGATCTCGACCTGGGCCATTACGAGCGTTTTTTGAACATCCCTACCTCGCAGGCCAACAACGTGACCACCGGCAGGATTTACAATAACGTGATCACCAAAGAGCGCAAGGGCGAATACCTTGGCAAGACTGTGCAAGTAGTGCCACACATCACCGATGAAATAAAGCGCAACATCTTCTTGTTGGGCGATAGCGGCAAATACGATTTCATCATTACCGAAATAGGTGGCTCTGTGGGTGACATCGAGTCGTTGCCTTTTGTGGAAGCCGTGCGCCAGGTGCGCTGGGATCTGGGCTCCAACAATGCGCTGGTGATACACCTTACGCTGATCCCCTACCTACGTGCCGCCAAAGAATTAAAAACCAAACCGACCCAACATTCCGTAAAGGAACTTCTCAGCTACGGTATTCAACCCGATATTTTAGTGTGCCGCACCGAGCATCCGCTCTCGATGGACATACGCAAAAAGATTGCCCTGTTCTGCAACGTAAACCTCAACTCGGTGATCGAGGCCATCGATGCCGAAACCATCTATGATGTGCCCATGCTCATGCGCAAAGAAAAACTCGATGAGCGTGTGCTTTCAAAACTAAAAGTTACAGCCAAGCACGAGCCCGACCTGGAGCAATGGAAAATATTTTTGGGCAAACTGAAAAGCCCCATCAATGAAGTGACCATTGGTTTGGTGGGCAAATATGTTACCCTGCCCGATGCGTATAAATCCATAGCGGAAGCCTTTATCCATGCCGGAGCGGAAAACGATTGTAAAGTAAACCTGAAGTGGATTTCTTCGGAGGATATTCATAAAGACACAATTCAAGATTTGATTGGCGCATTAGATGGGGTTCTTGTGGCACCGGGCTTTGGCGAGCGTGGCCTGGAAGGAAAAATAGAAGCCATAAAATTTGTGCGCGAAAACAAAATCCCTTTCCTGGGGATTTGCCTCGGCATGCAATGCGCGGTAGTGGAGTTTGCCCGCCATGTGTTGCACTTAGATGCAAGCACTACTGAGCTTAGCCCCAAAATAAAGCACCCCGTAATTGATATGATGGAGGAGCAGAAAAAAATTACCAACAAAGGAGGCACCATGCGTTTAGGCTCTTACACCTGCAAAATCAAAAAGGGGACTAAAGCATTTCAAGTGTATGGCGATACTACCATCCATGAAAGGCACCGCCACCGCTATGAATTCAACAACAAATATCTCGATCAGATTGAAGAGGCAGGCTTAAAAGCGGTGGGCACAAATCCCGAAACGGGCTTAGTTGAAATTGTTGAACTAAAAGATCATCCCTGGTTTATTGGAGTGCAATATCACCCGGAACTAAAAAGCACAGTACTAAACCCACATCCTCTGTTCGTAAAATTTGTTGAGGCCGCCATGAACCACAAAAAATAAAATCCTAAATCATTTCGCTTTTCCTGATACAATCAAATGGATAAAAATTCAGCCATCGGACTTACACTCATCGCAGTATTGCTTTTAGTTTATTTTACATTTCTTTCACCAACACCAACGCCTGAAAGTGCTCAGCCTGCGCAGGTTACTTCACCATTGGCAACGGACACCAGCAAGGATTTGCCATTGCAACAAAACGTGATCGACAGCACCGCCATTCAACAATATGGTTCGCTCTCTTCTTTCCTTACGGGAAAAGAAGAACTGACCTCCATTGAAAACAGCGACTTGAAAATCGCGTTGAGCAACAGAGGGCACCTGAAGGAAATAGAACTAAAAAATTTCAAGACCTACTCACAACAGCCGCTGTTCCTTGCCAAAGGCGCCAACAACACCTTCTCGCTTATGGCCAACTACGAAGGAAAGGAAATTGACCTCTACAAATTATACTACGAGGTGGCCACTTCAAAGAAAGCCGACACTACCGTAATCACCCTCACAGCAAAGACTGGCACAAGCAGCTTTATCAAACACATTTATTCTATTCCTCCGGCTGGTTTTCAAATTGGTTATGAAATACAAACTGCGGGCATTACGCTGGGCGGAAAAAACCTTAGCTATCGCTGGCGCAACCAGATAGGCTTGCAGGAAAAATCATTGGAAGACAGCCGCAGCAAAACAACCATCAACTACTATGATGTGAACGGAAGCTTTGACGGCCTGACGGAAACTTCTACCGACCTGGAAGTTGACGCCATCGCCAATCCCTTGAAGTGGGTGGCCATGCGGCAAAAATTCTTTATCTCATCCATCATTGCGAAAAATTCTTTTTTGGGTGGAGAAGTAAAAACATTCGCCAACCTGAACGACAGCAGTGTGGTGAAAGAGGCCAATGTGGAACTCTTTATTTCCCCCGATGATCTTGCCTCAAAAAAAGCATCCTTCCGATATTACTTTGGCCCCACTGACAATGACATAATTCCAGATGTTACCGAAGGCTTCTCGCAAAACTTAAGTTTGGGCTGGCCTCCTATGCTATGGATCACCAAGTATATGTTGATCCCGGTTTTTAAATTCCTGGAGAAGTTCTTTAGCAACTACGGTGTCATCATTATCTTCCTGGTGATTTTTGTAAAAATCCTGTTGCTGCCGTTGTCTTATAAGAGCTACCTCGGCATGGCAAAAATGAAATTGCTAAAGCCCGAGCTTGACCTGATCAAAGAAAAGAATGGCGACAACGCAGCCCAAAACCAACAAGACCAATTAAAGTTATATCAACAGGCAGGCGTAAACCCATTTAGCGGCTGCATACCACTCTTGCTACAAATGCCAATATTGTTCGCCATGTTTTGGTTTTTTCCGGTAGCCATCGAGTTGCGCCAGGAACCCTTCTTGTGGGCCGAAGATTTATCCACCTACGACTCCATAGCAACCTTGCCTTTTGCGATCCCATTCTATGGAAGCCACGTAAGTTTATTTGTGATCTTGATGACGGCTGCCACATTGCTTTCCACCTGGCAAAACAACCAGATCAGTTCGGTGCAGGGCCCCATGAAATCCATGTCGTACATCATGCCGGTGATCTTTATGTTTATCCTTAATTCGTTTTCGTCTGGTTTGAGTTTCTATTATTTCTTTTCCACCATGGTCACGTTTGCGCAGCAGGCCATTATCAAACGCTTTGTGGATGAGGACAAAATAAAAGCAGTGATGGACGACCACAAGAAGAAAATGCTGACCGGAGTGAGCACAGGCAAAAAGTCGAGCTTCATGGGCAAATTAGAGCAGGCTATGAAAGCGAGTGAAGAGGCGAGGAAGGCGAACAAGAAGAAGTAGTTAGGAGTTAGGAGATAGTAGTTAGGAGAAGTCTTAAGTTAGAAGTTAGAAGTTAGAAGTTAGAATTTAGGATTTAGAAGTCAGACGTCTGTGGACGGTTTTGCCTATTGCAATTGCCCACTGCTAACTTTTGGAATAAGGAAGTCAGAATTTAGAAGTTTGCCAATATACTGCCTACTGCTTGCCTACTGCCTACTTTTCACTCAGCAAAGATACCTTGCTACATTCACACATTACCCTATATTTGCAGCCCCGAATATTCGGGATTTATTTTTTAAACTAAACAATCACTCAGTCTTAACTAATGGGTAAAATAATCGCCATAGCGAATCAAAAAGGAGGAGTAGGAAAAACCACTACGGCAATCAATCTGGCCGCCAGCCTTGCTGTGCTGGAGTGCAAAACGCTACTGGTGGATGCCGACCCGCAAGCAAACTCCACATCCGGGTTGGGCATCAATCCCAAGGATGTAAAAAAAGGTATTTATGAATGCATGGTGGACGGACTGGACCCATTAGAGGTGATTGTAAAAAATGATCTCAAATACTTAAACATACTTCCTTCGCACATAGACCTGGTAGGTGCCGAAGTAGAGATGGTAAACATTGAACACCGCGAAGAAAAAATGAAATTGGCATTGGCCAAAATCAAAGACCAATACGATTTTATTATTATTGACTGCTCGCCATCGCTGGGGCTGATCACTATCAACGCCCTCACCGCTGCCGACTCGGTGATGATACCCGTGCAGTGCGAATATTTTGCACTCGAAGGATTGGGGAAACTTTTGAATACCATAAAAATTATTCAAACACGCCTGAACCCTAAACTCGAAATCGAAGGCATCCTGCTCACGCTATACGACTCGCGCACTTCATTGGGCAATCAAGTGGTGGAAGAAGTAAGGACACACTTCAAAAAAATTGCATTCAACACCATCATTCCGCGCAATGTAAAACTCAGTGAGGCGCCCAGTTTTGGGTTGCCTGTAATTGTGCATGATGCAGAAAGCAAAGGAGCCATCAGTTACCTGAACTTAGCCCACGAAATTTTAGATAAAAACGGTCTGTCAAAATGAGCAAAAAGAAAGCATTGGGAAGAGGGCTGAGCGCGCTATTGGGTGATACCCGCGAAGATGAAGAATTGGACGTGGACGTAACCTCTCCGGCATCGCATACAGAAAATTTTAATGAGATTCCATTAACAGAAATTGAAACCAATCCCTATCAGCCCAGGCAAGATTTCGATCAGGAGGCATTAAGGGAATTGGCCGAGTCTATCAACGTGCATGGCATCATCCAGCCTATAACGGTGCGCAAATTAGCGCGCAACCAATATCAACTTATATCGGGTGAGCGAAGGCTTCAGGCTTCAAAATTGGCCGGGCTAAAATCCATTCCTGCATACGTGCGCTTGGCCGATGACCAGCAGATGCTCGAACTGGCACTGATCGAAAACATTCAGCGCGAAAACCTGAACCCCATCGAGATTGCATTGAGCTACCAGCGTTTGATTTCAGAATGTAATTTGAAACAAGAACAATTAGGCGAGCGCGTGGGCAAGAACCGATCCACCGTAACCAATTATCTTCGGCTGATAAAACTTCCCCCCGACATTCAAATAGCGTTGCGCGACAACAGGCTTTCTATGGGCCACGCCCGCGCCATCATTAATGTTGACAACCCCGAATCGCAGCTTTACATATTTAAAAAAATCCTTTCCGAAGATTTGTCGGTGCGCAAGGTAGAGGAGCTCGCAAGGCAGGTGGTGGCCGAACCCAAAGGGCAACTTCCTAAAACCGTTTCATCACCAGCCATAAAAGAAATTACACAATTGCAGGCCAACCTCTCCTCACATTTTGGCACGAAAGTTAGTATTAAGAGCGATGGAAAGAAGGGCGACATACGCATACCGTTTCTTTCCGTGGAAGACCTCAACCGGATTCTTGATATTCTAAAAGTGTAACATGCGCACCTTAATTTTTCTTGCCCTGCTTTTTTTAATAACAGCAAGTTTTTGCTACGGCCAAGAAATTAAAAACGATACACTGGCAACCAAGGCGGCACTGCCAGC
>JAYVAI010000369.1:0-8787 GCA_043751075.1 Cyclobacteriaceae bacterium
AGTTGTCTAAGGCTGTAATCAAATCCCTGCACGAAGGCTTGGGAATACCCTATGAAATACTGATGGCTTGACCCAGATTTGGCGGAGAATTCGGCAGAAGACCAGCACAGTTCCACTAAGTTTTATCTGACAGGTGAGCAAGATATTTATTACATCTTGTCACACCTTGTGGTGAATTGAAAGATGTTGATTTAACAAATGGAGTTGAATCCAATTCCAAAAATTGAAAAAAATGACTGATTGAGGGAACAAATTTCTATAGTTTTACGGAATAATAACTTACATCATGTTCAAGAACCGGATTTTATTCACAATCACCCTCCTGTCTCTTAATTTATTTCTACAATTAGAATTAAATGCTCAATCAACTATTGATGACACTCGTGCCAATCAAGCAATGAGCCAATTGGCGGCAACAGGTACCGGCCCAGGAAGCGCTATATATCAATTTGCTTCTGCAGATGACAAAATGAAAGTATTGGGAGATACCTACTATGATATCCATTGGGCTAAATCGTCAATTCTCTTGCTTGATAGCAAAATGATTAATGGTTACCTGGCAAGGTATGATATTAGACAAAATGAATTTGAGTTTAGGTTTCAGAATGGTGTAAAGGTAGTTAGTGGTAACAAGGTTAAAAATTTTGTGTGGATAGATTCGCTAAGCGGGCAAGCAAAACAATTGGTGAACACCCAAGAGCATCTTTTAAATAGCGCACCATTTAATGGAGTAGCAGAATTATTAGTAGATGGAAAAGCCTCACTTTTCAAAAAAATTACTTTGGACGAAATCCCACCAACTTTTAATAGCGCTTTGAATGTTGGCAGTAAAGATTACACTATAGTCAAAAAAGTGAAATACTTCTTTTCTATAGATAACAATATTCAAGAACTTAAAAAAAGACAGGCTATTAAGTCATTGCAATTGATCCAACCTGATATAGAAAATTTTTGCAAAAAAGAGTCCATCAACTGGACAAAAGAAGACGACCTAATAAAATTATTCAAATACTTAAATTCTAAGTAGAAATTCTTGATACCATTTGGCTTTTGATATAGAAACCCACTAATAAAGGCATCTGTGTTTATCGTATCTCCATGTGTGATATCTATCTTGAAAAAGAGGATGAGCATACGGCTTTGAACTATGCCATAAGAACAGCCAATAAAACGCATGCAAAAAATGTGATCAATACTGCAAAGGAAATGTTACAAAAATTATTCTGATGGATTCATTTTTTACAGATATTACTCGGTTTCTCTGAGGAAATTTTAAGTTACTTGATCCGTTCGTTGTTGACCCGCAACATGGAGAAACTCCAATACAATTTACTCTCTGAATTTATACAAACAGAACAACTGTATTAGATCATGAAAGTGTTGGTCAGCGACCAACACTAACACATGGTTTAATACCTTTTAATTTATTCGTTGTTGCGGGTCGCCTGACCCGCAGCGTGGAGATACCCTTCACTTCTCATTCAGAATTTATAAGAATAGATTATTATCTTGCCCATCGTACCAAACCCAACACTATGTCCATTAAGATACGCAGGCAAGATGCACTCAACTATCACACCCAAGGGCAGCCCGGAAAAATTGAAGTAGTGCCCACCAAAACATTGAGCACACAGCACGACCTGGCATTGGCCTACTCGCCCGGTGTGGCCGAGCCCTGCAAAGAAATTGCTCTCAATAAAGAAGACGTTTATAAATACACAGCCAAAGGAAACTTAGTGGCGGTGATCACCAACGGCACGGCCGTGCTGGGGTTGGGAAACATCGGGCCCGAAGCTTCCAAACCCGTGATGGAAGGCAAGGCCGTGCTCTTTAAAAAATATGCGGGCATCGACAGCTTTGATATTGAAATTGATGAAGAAGACCCCGATGCGTTCATCAAAATTGTGAAATCTCTCGAGCCTACTTTTGGCGCTATCAACTTAGAAGACATAAAAGCACCTGAGTGTTTTAAAATTGAAACCGAGCTGCGCGAGAAGATGAACATCCCCATCATGCATGACGACCAGCACGGCACGGCCATCATTTCAAGTGCTGCCCTGCTCAATGCCATTGAAGTGGTGGGCAAGAAAATTGAAAAAATTGTGTTGGTTGTAAATGGTGCGGGTGCAGCGGCTGTATCGTGCACTAAACTTTACCTCGCCCTCGGTTTGAAAAAAGAAAACCTGATCATGTGCGATAGTAAAGGCGTGATCAATTTAGATCGCGAAAATTTAGACATCAGCAAAAAAGAATTTGCCACCAGCCGGAAAATAAAAACGCTGCAAGAAGCGGTGAAAGGCTGCGATGTATTTGTTGGCTTGTCGGTGGCAGACATATTGAAACCGGAGGATATCATGACCATGGCAAAGGACCCGATCGTGTTTGCCCTTGCCAACCCCAACCCCGAAATCGCTTATGACCTCGCCAAGAAAACGCGGCCCGATCTGATCATGGGCACAGGCCGGTCGGATCACCCAAATCAGATCAACAACGTATTGGGTTTCCCCTACATTTTCAGAGGTGCCTTGGATGTTCGTGCCACCGAAATAAATGAAGAGATGAAACTCGCTGCCGTGCACGCGCTCGCAGACCTTGCCAAAGAACCCGTGCCCGACATTGTCTTTCAAGCGTATGGAATTGACCGCATTCAATTTGGACGGGAGTACTTAATTCCTAAACCATTGGACCCACGATTGATCACCACCGTTTCACCGGCCGTTGCCAAAGCTGCGATGGATTCCGGTATGGCCAAGAACCCCATCACCGACTGGGGATTATATCATCAGCAATTATTAAAGCGCATTGGCATTGATCAGGAACTTACTTCGCGCATTATTGACCTTGCCAAGCAAAAGCCCAAGCACATTGTTTTTGCAGAAGCCGATCACCCCAAAATTTTGAAAGCGGCCCAGGTGCTTCAAGACGAAAAAATTGCTCATCCAATTTTATTGGGCAGCCGTGTGGATATTGAACGGTTGAGCAAAGAGCACGGCCTTGACTTGGGCGAATGCAAAATTGTGGACCCGCGCGAAGAAAAAGAACGCACCGAAAAATACGCGAAAGCCTATTATGAAAAACGCCAGCGCAAGGGCATCACGCTCAAAGATGCAGAACGGCAAATGCGCGACCGCAATGCCTTTGGTGCTATGATGGTGGAGTTTGGAGAAGCTGATGCGTTGGTATCGGGCCTCACCAAAGATTATCCGAAAACGATATTGCCTTCGCTGCAAATCATTGGCATGGCCAAAGGAGTAAACCGCGTGGCAGGCATGTACATAGTGATGAACAAAAAAGGAAATTTCTTTTTTGCCGATTGCAGTGTAAACTTAGACCCCACTGCTGAAGAGCTTGTAGAAATTATTGGGCTGGCTGCACGCGGTGTAAAATTCTTTGACATCGAGCCACGTGTGGCCGTGCTGTCCTATTCCAACTTTGGCAGCAGCAAAGGAGTGATACCCGACAAAACAAACAAGGCCGTGAAGTTGGCGAAAGCAAAATATCCCAACTTGATTTTGGATGGCGAAATTCAGGCCAACGTTGCCTTTGATACAGAACTGCAAAAGGAAATTTATCCATTCAGCGCCCTGGCAGAAAAAGGTGCCAACACGTTGATCTTTCCAAACCTCGCGGCAGG
Organism: Cyclobacteriaceae bacterium; assembly: GCA_043751075.1. GTDB lineage: Bacteria > Bacteroidota > Bacteroidia > Cytophagales > Cyclobacteriaceae > ELB16-189. The sequence goes on from JAYVAI010000369.1 coordinate 3,635, forward strand.
CAACATCGCCTATAAATTGCTGATGGAAATAGGCGGGGCCGAGGCCATCGGGCCAATTTTGCTGGGCATGAAAAAACCCGTGCACATTTTGCAGCTTGGCAGTTCCATCCGCGACATCATCAACATGGCAGCCATTGCCGTGGTGGATGCACAGTTGCACGAAAGGAATGAGCATTTGTGAAAGACGGTACAATTTCAGGACTCCTTATCCCTCGCAGTTTGAAATGCATGGGTGTTTGGATAATCCGCAAAAGAAGATTGCAAACAATAGCCTTTGCGCCTGCCTTGCCGGTAGGCAGGTGAGACAAATATACCCGCTTTTCATTCTGCTAATTTTTAGTCCTTGTTAAGAAGGGGGCAAGGAGTTCTGAATTTGATTTTGAAACATCCGGAATTGACAGTTGACAACCGAGCAGTTGACAATTGACAATAAAAAAATTGTCAATTGCAAAATTGCCAACTGTCAACTTCTATACTTGAACTCACCCTCTTGTTTCCCTCCCCAAATCCTCGTAAACTGCGTTTTATTTTTTTTAGCAATCTATGATCGCCTACCTAAAAGGAAAGCTCGTCCATAAGGAGCCCAATTTTGTGCAGATGGAAGTGAACGGTGTGGGCTATCAACTGAGTATTTCGCTGCACACATTTTCGGAAATCAAAGACCGTGAAGACCTAAAAGTGTTTACATACATGCACGTGCGCGAAGATGCCCATGTGCTTTATGGGTTTGCTACCGAGGCCGAAAAAAAAATGTTCCTCTCGCTGATTTCGGTAAACGGTGTAGGCCCCAACACTGCGCTGATAGTGCTCTCGTATTTGCCCCCGGCCGAATTGCGCGCGGCCATTGTGCGCGAAGATGCTGCCACCTTGCAGGCCGTGAAAGGTATAGGCGGCAAAACAGCCCAGCGCCTGATATTGGAACTGAAAGATAAAATGCGAAAGGACATGGGCGATGAAGAGCCATCAAAACCCGGCATGGCGCACAATACCATGCGCAACGAGGCGTTAACTGCCTTAACGACACTCGGCATAGCCAAACCGGTAGCGGAAAAAAGCATTGACACTGTTCTGAAAAGAATGGGAACTTCTATAAGTTTAGAAGAGCTGGTAAAGCAAGCACTTAAAAACGCCTGACCCCCGATTGAATATTACAAGGAAGATTCAGTTCATCACCGGATTTGTTGTTTACCTCATCACAATATTGTCCGGCACTACTGCCATCGCGCAGCAGCGCGACACTGTGCGCTCGGCCATAGACACCACCAAAGCCATTAGTCCTTACCGGCCATCGTTCCGTTTTCGCGATCGCTATGGCGACCCGTTTTCAAATTACTCTTCCTACTCGCCACTGTACCTTAAAAACCCGAAAAGCATTACTACTGAAATCACTATTGACACAGGGAGAAACTACAGCATCTCAGAAAAAATCGGTGGCATTTATTTCAGGCCCAACTCAAGCATGTCGTTGGAAGAATTCAGCGCGCAGCAAGACCGCCTCATCAGGCGCAGCTACTGGCAAACGCGCAGCAAAGCATTGGATGGTGAGAGTGCCGTAAGTGGCCGCAACCTGATACCCAAAATTTATATCAGCCCCGTGCTGGACAGGATATTTGGCGGCAGCTTTGTAGAGTTGGTGCCACGCGGTTTTGTCAATTTGGATTTTGGCGCTCAATTCCAAAAAATAGAAAACCCCAACATTCCCATACGGCAGCAGCGCAATGGTGGCTTTGAATTTGATCAGCAGATAAACCTGAGCGTGGTGGGAAAAATTGGGGAGAAACTTTCGGTGACAACCAATTTTGACAACAACAACTCCTTCGACTTTCAAAACAATATGAAAGTGGAATACACTGGCTTCAAAGAAGACATCCTAAAAAAATTGGAAATCGGTAATGTGAGTTTGCCATTGAACAACAGTTTGATCACCGGCTCGCAAAATCTTTTTGGCATCAAAGCACAGATGCAGTTTGGAAAATTGTTTGTGACCACCATTGCCACCACGCAGCGCGGCAAGCAATCGTCATTGAAAGTGGCGGGCAGCACCAACGGGGCAGCACAAGGCAGGCCCTTTGAAATAGTGGGATCGAACTACGATGAAAACCGCCACTTTTTTCTGGGTCATTTTTTTCGCGACAACTTCGAAACCTGGCTGGGCACGTTGCCACAAATCACTTCGGGCGTAAACGTGACACGCGTGGAAGTGTATATGCTCAACCGGCAAAACGACACACAAACACAGCGCAACTTAGTCGCTTTTATGGACCTGGGCGAATCGGATAAAAGATATCGCAAGAACCTTGTATCAACTGTGCCGCCCACATCGCCAACATCTAATTTGGCCAACGACTTGTTTTCCAAATTGCCCAGTCCGGCACTCTCGGATGGGATAAACGAAAAATTGGAACCCTTGGGATTAGTGAACGGCACCGACTTTGAAACCATCACCAGTGCAAGAAAGCTTGCTCCGGGAGAATTTTCCTTCAACAAAGAACTAGGATACCTCACCCTTCAGCGCAAGCTTCAAAATGACGAAGTGCTGGCGGTTGCGTATGAATATACCTACAATGGCCGTGTGTATAAAGTGGGCGAGCTCACCGAAGATTATGCCACCAAACGCGAAGACGAGGTGGTGTATTTAAAAATGCTGCGCCCGCGCAAGATCAGCATCAAAGACCCCGTAGGAAAAATAATTCCCACCTGGGACCTGATGATGAAGAACATCTATAACCTGAACGTGAGCCAACTCACCCGCGATGGTTTTCAGCTCCGTGTAATTTATCGTGACGACCGCACCGGCATCGACAACCCGCAGCTACAGGAAGGCGATTTTGCGCGTACTCAACAATTGATACAAGTGTTTGGCCTCGATCGGCTCAATCCTTACAACGACCCGCAGCCTGATGGCAATTTTGACTTTGTGGAAAAAATTACGGTGAATACCGAAACGGGAATGATCATCTTTCCTTATCTGGAACCCTTCAATAAAGCCTTGCGCAAGCTCTTCGCGAAGGAGACTAATCAGGCAATCCGCGATCAGTTGATCAGTAAATATGTTTACGACACACTCTATCGCACCACCAAAGCGGAGGCCGAACTGTTTGCCACAAAAAATAAATTCTACCTCTCTGGCTCATTCAAAGCAGGCTCTGGCAAAGATATCGTCATACAAGGATTTAATATTTCGCAAGGCTCCGTAAAAGTATATTCGGGTGGCTCTCCTTTGCGGGAAGGCACCGACTACACGGTGGACTATACGTTTGGTAAAGTCACCATTTTAAATGAGGGCATCCTCAGTTCGGGCAAAGACATTGAGATTTCGTATGAGCAGCAAGATCCCTTTGCTTTTCAAACGCGCTCGTTGCTGGGCACGCGCCTCGACTATAAAGTAAATGACGACATCAACATTGGTTCCACGCTGCTGTATTACAACGAGCGTCCACTTGTTTCCCGCAACCTGATTGGCTCCGAGCCTGCGCGCAACCTGCAATATGGCTTGGACGTGAACCTGAAAAAAAATTCCCGCTTCTTAACCAAAGCCGTGGACGCGCTCCCGTTTTTGCAAACCAAAGAACAATCCACCGTTTCGCTCAATGCGGAGTTTGCCCAGTTGCTGCCGGGCACTAGCAACATTGTGGATGGCGATGGCACTTCCTTTATTGACGATTTTGAAAACACAGCAACACCTTACAGTTTGCTCTCGCCCGCAGCGTGGAAACTTTCAACCACACCGATAACCATTGACAACCGATTTGACCAAAGCATAGGCCTGAAAGACGACATTAGGGCCGGCTACAAAAGGGCCAAGCTGGCGTGGTACACCGTTGACAATCTTTTTTACCGCTCGGGCGGAAGGGCGAAACCAGCAAATATAAATGAAGACGACTTGACCAACCATTATGTGAGGCCAGTGAAGCCAACAGAAATTTTTCCGGGCTTCGATCCCTTTGTAGGAAATTTCTTTGAACAGATTTTTGATGTGGCCTATTATCCTTCCGAGCGCGGGCCCTACAATTATAATTTTGACCTCAACCCCGATGGCACGCTGAAGAACCCGGAAACCAACTGGGGCGGCATCACCACGGCCATACGCACCGAAGTTGACTTTGACAAAGCCAATGTGGAGTATCTTGAATTTTGGCTACTTGACCCTTTCATCAACAACGGCAAGGGTGCAATCAATGATGGGCGCACCACCCCAAAACCAAATACCAGAGGAGGAAAAATTGTGTTTCAACTGGGCACACTTTCCGAAGACCTGATGCGCGATGGAAAGCATGCCTTTGAAAATGGACTGCCCAAAGATGGCAACCTGGCGGCCGGCAACGCCACCCAAAATAATTGGGGCTTTGTTACCAACAACCAGTATGTGAACAATGCCTTTGACAACGACCCTAACTCGCGCCCCAATCAGGATGTAGGTTTGGATGGTATTGCAAACTCCAATGAAGCAGACAAATTTAAACCCGACTTCTTAGACAAAATTGCTGACCCTTCCGCCAAAGCGGTTGCCTTACTCGACCCCTCGGCCGATGACTTCAACTATTTTTTGGGCGATGACCTCGATGGAAAAGATGCCAAGATTCTGGAACGTTATAAAAACTGGAATGGCCAGGAAAATAATACGCCTATCGCATCGGGCAATGCATTGTATGCAGAGTCGGGCACCACCATACCTGACAACGAAGACCTTAATCAGGACAATACACTCAGCGACATTGAGGAATACTATGAGTATAATGTTGACCTGGCACCTGCCACCTTGAAAGTGGGAAGTAAATATATAGTTGATGCTATCACTTCGGCAGAACATCCCGATGCCACCTGGTATTTGTTCCGTATTCCCGTAAGGCAATTTGATGCCAAAGTAGGCAACCTGGAAGGATTTAAATCCATACGCTATGCACGCATGTACCTTACGGGATTTTCCGAGCCCGTGGTGTTGCGCATGTCAAAGTTCCGTGCTGTGGGCAACCGATGGAGACGCTACACTGACAAGCTTCAGGAATCGCGGTTGGGTGAAGCCATTGAACCGGACCTCGACAATTTTTCTGTGTCAGTAGTTAACGTGGAGGAGAATGCAAAAGGCAACGAGATAAAACCTGCTTACATAGAACCCCTCAGGCGCGACCGCGATAATACATCGGTTACACAAC
>JAYVAI010000370.1:0-3302 GCA_043751075.1 Cyclobacteriaceae bacterium
CAGGCAAAGCGTTATGTGAAACTACGCAGGTAACAAAAAACAAAGCACATCATCAGGGTACATTTCAAAATATCGCACCATCTCAGCTAGACCTTCAAGGTTTTTAAAAACCTTGAAGGTCTTTAGGCCGCGATATTTTGAAATGCACCCAATCATCAAAGAAAATGCTGCTCTAAAGTTTGCTTGTGCCACATCGGTTTTTCCACTACCTTTTCAAAATAAATCCATTCGACTATGAAATGCCTTCTGCTCCCCGTTTTATTCTTTTTATCAAGTAGCCTTCAAGCGCAACCCCCCGCAAAATACTACCTCACTGCCGACCGCGTGTTTGATGGCGAAACTATGCACGAAGGGTGGGCAGTGATCACCGAGGGTGACAAGATCATCAGTGCCGGCCCCAAAGCCAACATGAAAGAGCCTGCCGGTGCCATCAAAATAAATTTCGCCAACTCAACGCTAACACCCGGCCTCATCGAAGGCCACTCGCACTTGCTCCTCTATCCTTACAACATCACCGATTGGGATACACAAGTGTTGAAGGAAACAGATTCCTATCGCACGGCCCGCGCCACGGTGCATGCAAAAAATACCTTGATGGCCGGCTTCACCACCGCGCGCGATTTGGGAACTGAGGGCGCAGGCTATTCGGATGTTGCCCTCAAGCGCGCCATCAACGAAGGCATCATTCCGGGGCCGCGGTTGTTGGTAGCGGGGCGCGCTATTGTTTCTACCGGTTCGTATGGCCCCAAAGATTATGATCACGATCAACACATTATGCTTGGCGCAGAAGCAGCCGATGGCAATGACCTGGCGCGCGTGGTGCGCGATCAGATTGGCAAAGGTGCCGACTTCATAAAAATTTATGCCGACTATCGGTGGGGAATCAATGGTGAAGACCAGCCTTCCTTTACATTGGATGAATTGAAACTGATAAACGAAGTTACCCGCAGCAGTGGCCGCGTGATGGTGTGCCATGCAAAATCCAAAGAAGCCATCAAGCGGGCAGTGCTGGCGGGAGCCGAAACCATTGAACATGGCGATTTCATTGATGTTGAAATTGGCAAGCTTATGAAGGAACACAATGTGACCTACTTCCCAACCATTGCTGCAGTGGATGTAATCTCACAATATCGGGGATGGAAAAAAGGTGTGGCACCAGAGCCCGCCAATGTTACCCATAAGAAAAAGAGTTTTAAAGAAGCACTCGCCAGTGGCGTAACCATTGGCATGGGTGGCGATGTGGGCGTGTATCCACATGGAGAGAATGTGCTGGAGATGGAATTGATGGTTGAGTATGGAATGAAAACGATGGATGTATTGAAGGCTGCCACGAGCGTAAATGCAAGGGCTTTCCATTTGGAAAACCAGGTGGGATTTATCAAGGAAGGAATAAAAGCAGATTTAGTTATTGTAACGGGCGACCCTTCCAAAAATATTTCAGACCTTCGAAAAGTAAAGTTTGTGATGAAGGATGGTGTGGTGTACAGGAATGAAAAACAATAGCGTAAATTAAAATTTAATAAAACAATTGAACCCTAAACCACAAAGCCGCTAAGGAACACGAAGAGCTTAGCACATCTTAGTGTCCTTTTTAGTGTCCTTTGTGGTTCAAAAAACAAAAACCTTATGAACAGAAAACAAGCATTAAAAACCATGGCGGCCAGTGCGGCCAGCGTGGTGGCACTACCAGAAATAGCAAAAGCCATGAACACACTTCCCATGGAACTAAAAAACAACATCAACCACTCAGTGTGCCAGTGGTGCTATGGCTCCATTCCCTTGGACGAACTTGCCAAGGCGGCCAAAGAGATCGGGTTAAAATCCATCGAACTATTGGGGCCCGACAAGTGGGCGGTTGTGCAAAAGGAAGGACTCACGTGTGCCATGGCTTATGTAACTGACGTAGGTCTCGACAAAGGGTTCAACGATCCGGCCCTTCATGAAAAATTCTTGAAAGATTTCTCTGCCAACATTCCCAAAGCAGCCGATGCCGGATTGAAAAGTGTGATCTGCTTTAGCGGCAACGCCAGGGGTATGAGTTTGGAAAAGGGTTTGGAAAACTGTGCCATAGGGCTGGAGCCCGTCATGAAAGTAGCGCAGAAGTATAACATACTGGTGCAAATGGAGTTGCTCAACAGTAAAGTGAACCATAAAGATTACATGTGCGACCACACCGAGTGGGGCGTGCAGCTTTGCGAAAAATTGGGCTCGCCAAACTTTAAATTGCTGTACGATATCTATCACATGCAGATTATGGAGGGCGATGTAATTGCCACCATACGCAAACACGCCAAATACATTGGCCACTATCACACCGGTGGCGTGCCCGGAAGAAACGAAATAGACGAAACACAGGAACTCTACTACCCGGCCATCATGCAGGCCATTGTGGACACCGGCTTTAAAGGTTTTGTTGCCCAGGAGTTTATTCCTAAGCGGCCCGATAAACTGGCTTCCTTGAAACAAGGAGTGGAGATTTGTGATGTATAGGTTGGGGCATTGGGTAACATCCTTTGACAAAAAACCAGCCTTCGTTCATGTCCTAACAGTATCGAACACCAAAATAAAGTGAGTGATACAAAAAATACGTTTGTTTGAAACGTATGCAGTAAACTAATATAAGACGGGAATGCAAAGTACACCGCGGAAGAGGTATCCTCAATTCCAGAGGATATAAAGGTTGATCTCAAGGATCGACATCCAACAAATTTATTTTGAGATTTTAGCGGGTTTAATAGAATTTTAGAGCCTTTGTTAAAGATTAGCTTGCTACTAAATAATTTATGTATAAGTTTGTAAACTTAACTTATAAGTGAAGCGTTTAATTCTTGAGAAGTATAAGGCACTTCAAAAGGCCGACTTTTACACATTACGCTTTTCGGATAAGGAAATCTGCGAAACTGATGATTTTATTCAACGATTTGTCCATGATCTTTTGTATCAAAAAGATCTTTCTACAATTGTCTATTGGCTTAATAAAATGGGGCAAGAATCCGGTACGCTGGAGAGATTCTTTCGTCCAGAGAAAGGAGCAAAGGCAATCCCAATATATTCCTCTATACTCCGTCTATATTGTATTAGAATATCAGATGACTTATTAATTCTTGGTAATGGTGGGGTTAAATCTTCCCAAAAAGTACAGGATAGTCCCGATGCTTATCCATCGTTTCTTAATATAATCACAGTACAAAGAGAATTTGCAAAAAGAAGAACTAGAAATGAAATAACGATCTCTGGCAGAGAGATTGACGGTAATTTGAATTTTGACATACAATAATTTATGAGCAAGCTTTTTGACTACG
>JAYVAI010000371.1:0-3302 GCA_043751075.1 Cyclobacteriaceae bacterium
TTCCAAAACGAAACATCACCGCCCGGATAGGGCTTATCCTTAAATGTGCGGAACAACTTGTGCATGGTGAACAAATCCAAACATTTTACAATAATGTCGGACTCGCCAGTTTTATATCGCTTGATTACACTTTCAAGTTTCATATACGATCCCAACTTGTTGACGTTGGAAGTATGGTTGAAAAAAATTCCAAACGAAATATTTTTGGTCTCGGCATCTTCCAACAAAGCGCGGTAGCGGGGTTCAAAAATATGAAGCGGCACCATTTCTCCCGGCAGGGGAAAAATGGAAAGCGGAAACATCGGTACATGTACAAATTCACTCATCTCAATTCATTAACAGCAATGTGCCTTTAATGTTACAGTCAATAACTTCGCTCTCTATTTATAGGTGATCAAATAATGCGGCTTCACCCCAAAACGCTCGGTGAGGTTTTTCTCACCCGGAAGAAAAGCGAGATTGATGATAAAAGAATATCCTGCTATCACACCACCTAATCTTTCAATCATGTTGCCCGCTGCGGTGGAAGTTCCCCCGGTGGCCAGCAAGTCGTCATGGATCAGCACACGGGTGCCACGCTCAAACGCATCCACATGCATTTCTATCGAAGCCGTTCCATATTCCAACGCATACTCTTCTTTTATTTTGTGATATGGCAATTTTCCAGATTTCCTTACGGGAATGAAGGGAACGTTCAATGCTTCGGCAAGCAGGGCACCAAAAATAAATCCGCGCGCTTCCACCGCAGCAATGGCCTGAATATCCGTTGCGATGAAATGAGTTTTGATATCCTCCACAACCCTTTTGCGGGCTACCGGATCGGCCAATAGCGGAGTGATGTCTTTAAACATTATGCCCGGCTTTGGAAAGTCAGGAACATCGCGAAGGAGTGGGTGGATATAGTTTTCAACTTGCATGAAGATGAATTAAAATTTGAAGCATTATAAGGCAATTGATTTACCGTTCAAAATTACCTGGCCTACCGGATTGCTTCCAAAACCATACGGCAGAGCAGCTAAAGAAGAAAGCGGTGTTGTGATAAACACATTGGCAATCTTACCAACGGAAATTGTTCCATGTGTTGCTGCAAGGCCTAATGTGTAAGCTGTGTTGATAGTGGCTGCATTGATGGATTCTTCGGGTGTCATTTTCATTTTAATGCACGCCAATGAAATGATGAGTGACATATTGCCACTGGGCGCACTGCCTGGATTGTAATCGGAAGCAATGGCAAGCGGCAGTCCTGCATCAATCATTTTGCGGGCCGGTGTGAATGGAAGATTCAGAAAAAAGGCTGCGCCCGGAAGTGACACAGGCATGGTAGGAGAATTTTTTAACAAGTCAATTTCCTCGTCCCCAATATTTTCAAGGTGATCTACACTAATGGCCCCTGTCTTTATGCCCACCTGCACACCACCCGAACGGCTCAATTGATTGGCATGAATGCGCGGTGTCATTCCATATTCTTTTCCGCGTTCCACAATGCGTTCCGTTTCGTCCACAGAAAAAAATCCATGTTCACAAAACACATCAATATAGTCGGCCACCTTTTCTTCGGCCACAGCCGGAATCATTTCATGAATAATTTTATGTATGTAATCCTCTTTTTTTATTTCGCGGGGCACCGCATGTGCACCTAAAAAAGTAGTCCTTACCGTAAGCGGGGTTTCCCTTCCAATTCTGCGGGCCACACGAAGCATTTTCAATTCATCGGTAGTTGTAAGGCCGTAGCCGCTTTTTATTTCCACCGCGCCTGTTCCTGTGCGGATAATTTCCCACGCGCGCGCTACCGATTTTTCAAACAACTCTTCCTCGGAGGTGGCCTGCAATTTTTTGGCTGAATTGAGAATGCCACCTCCCCGTGCGGCAATCTCTTCGTAGGTAGCCCCTTTTATTTTCATGACAAACTCCTCCTCGCGTGTGGCTGCAAAAACAAGATGGGTGTGAGAATCCACAAAAGAAGGCAGCACGAATTTTCCGGAGGCATCAATGACTTGATGAGCCACTGTGGCTGGCGGAAGTTGTTCCATCGCTCCGTAGCTATGGATCAATCCATTGGAAATAACCAAGAAAGCATTTGAGATGATCGGGAGCCCGCTCATATCGGCCCCGCGGAGCATAAGGGGGGCACGATCTCTAACCTGAACAAGTCCTTTGATGTGGGTGATCAGAATATCATGCACCACAATGTGAATGTTATTTGCTGAACGCTTCTACTTTGTTTTCGAGATTGGTGCTGAATACCGGGAAGGAAATTTTGATCAACGCAAAAAAGCCTCTGCCGGAAGTGGAAGGCCGGTATCCCATTTCGCCACCATAAGCCCACCCGAGGGTGCGGTTAAATTTTCCTTCCATGCCCGCGCGCACTCCAATCTTTTTTGTTTTGAGAGCGTCCGTAGCGTATTCCAAATTATTATAGAGCACCGGATCGATGGTAAGTGACGGGGCCACGATGAGGTCGAGAAAAAGTGTGAGCATGCCATCGTCCATGCCTTCCTCATACTTATCAAAACTAACGGCCACATTGCGTATCCATGAATAGGAACCTCCCAAATAAATATTGGTAGAGTATAGGTTGCTGAATGAATTCAGTTCGGTGGGGTCGCCATTGGCATTCAAATAAGTATCTGGCAAAGCGAGGCCTTCCGAAGTTACGAGGTCGGCATTGGTAAGCCCTTGCTTGTCCAACGCTCTGCTAACATCGATGGTGCTGTTCCATATAATGGCACCGGCCCTTGCACCATAAACCTTTCTGATTTTGCATGGCACTTCGGCAAATTGTGGCACCATGGAAGCCCATCGGTTGGCCGTAAGACTTTTTTTGTGAAGGAAAATTTTTGTGGTGCCGCTTTCGTCAAAATCCTTTACATGATAGGTGCCACCCAATTCGTAGTAACTATATATTTCGGGCACGTTGGCCACTACACTATTGCGAAGGGAAAGTTCGCGGTTGAAATCAAAAAACTTGCTGCTATAGGTTTTTCTCAAACTTGCTTTGATGTCAAAATTGACTTTGTGGAAATAATGGGCTTCGAACCCAAAGCCCGCGTTTATGTTGGTTGCAAACAGTTCGCCATAAAAAGGTTGGAAGCCAATAAAAAGTTTGTTTATCAAATAGGGTTCGTCATACAGTTCTTCAAAGGTTACCGCTTCTTTATCTTTGGCGACCTTGCTTTGGGCACACAACGTAAAAGAGCTTGCCACAGTGAGTATTAAAACCAAAATGATCCTTTGCATATCGTTCTTAAAGTTTTATAAAAGTAAGTAAAAGAAGTTGAAACGTGCGATGGTCAGCTTTCATT
>JAYVAI010000372.1:0-8739 GCA_043751075.1 Cyclobacteriaceae bacterium
CCTATCGACTTGCGTGCATTTGAGTACCAGCCTTTCGCAAAATACACACGGCCGATGGCCCCTTCCTTCAACACTTGCATCGCTTCTATCATGCGCGGAAAGGACCTGCGCTGGCTGCCCATCTGCACCAGCTTGTTATATTTCGCTGCGGCCGCTACCAGCATTTCTCCTTCGGCTGGATTGTGCGAGCATGGCTTTTCAACATACACGTGCTTGCCGGCTTTCAAGGCCATGAGTGTGGCGGGCGCATGCCAGTGGTCGGGTGCAGCAATGGCTATGGCATCCAACTCCTTTACCTCAAGGAGTTTTCTTACATCTTTAAAACCGATCGGCTTTTTTCCAGATTGCTTTTCGATTTCGGCAATGGTCTTGTTCAAAACATTTTCATCCACATCGCAGATGTAGCCTACTTCCACACCCGGTAGTTTGGCAAACATTTTTGCAAGGTACAAGCCACGGCTGTTGGTGCCTACCACACCGATAACCACTTTTTCGTTTTGCGAATTTTTGAAACTAAGCAACGGTGCGGAAAGCATTACGCCTGCCCCCGCCAGGGCCGACTGCTTTACAAAGTCTCTGCGTGTAACCATTTAGATTTAAGATTTAGGATTTAGGATTTAGGATTTTAGATTCTGGATGCTGGATTCTTGGATTCTTGGATTAAATTCTGAATTCTATATTCTAACTTCTGACTTCTTCCTCTCACATTCCGACTTCTAAATTACAAACTCAACAACAAATTCAAATTCAAACCACTCCTAACTACTAACTCCTATCTCCTCCCTCCTATTCGCTCTTAATAATTTTTCCGTAAATCAATTTACTTTCACCAAGCCAAGCTTTATAATAATACGCTCCTGTTGGCTGATCGAACGCTTGCCATTGCGATTGATAGTCGCCCGGTTGCTCTCTTGTTTCGTAAGTTGTTTTTACAAGACGGCCCAGGGAGTCAAAAATTTGAATGGTGATCTTTCCTGCGACCTTCATCGTATAGTTGATTTGAATTTCGTGGCTAAACGGATTTGGAAAAAGGCTGAGTGAAAAATCGTTGCTGTTCTGTTCGGTAGCGGTGATCACCGTGGGCATGTTTGCATCCATCCAACTAAGCCTGTCTGTAACCCAATTCTTCAACCAATTAACTTCCGAGGTATATGTGGGGCCTACAAAATAATTGGGCCATATATATTTGTTCAGCACAGGCCACCGCTGAAAATTCCGTTGCTGCGACTCGGCATTCAGCACACTTGCCACTGAATCTATATGTGCCAACACTTTACTTGTTTGCAGTTGATTGGCCCGCAACTGTTGCCAACGGAAGGCCAACTTATGCCTGTACCTTCCATCGGAATATAATTTATCCCACCAAAAAGGAATGAGCCAAAAATCCTGACTGCAAATTGAATTGAAATTAGTGACCCAGCCTTCGGGGTTTCCTTTGGTGCAATAGTCGGCATTGCCAAACCCGAGGTTGAAATCCCACACAGGGCCCATGTGCAACTTACCACCGTCAGAATCTTTTTTCTTATGCAGGTAGGTGCTGAGCCGGTAGCCGTCCACATTTTTTCCTGCCTCGTTCATGATAAAAAAATCAATGAACGAATCTACGTCTATAAATTTTTCGTAGCCGTTTGCCGGATCGGTGAACGAGGTTCCAATCAACGCAGTCTCGAAATCAAATAGGTACTTTTTTATATACTCTTTCTGTTGTGTTACAATATTAGCGGCCGATGGATAATCGTATTGATAAAATATTTGTTGGTTGCCAGCTCTGTTGGGTGGCGCGAAAGATGAGAGCCATCCACCATTGCCACTGCCCGATTGTTTATCAATCTTAATGAGATAGCCACCGGTGAGATTGTCGCCAGCAATTTCATCGGTGGCAAGATTGGCAATATCCACGCGGTTCTTATCGCGTTTTACTTTTTCCATCAATATATAGATTCCAAGATAATCACCGTTCAACACCACCTCGCAATAGCGCGTGCGCGGTGCATAGCGCCCCATGTCGCGAGCAAGTTTGTAGGCCAGCACATCGCGCATCAGCGACTTGTCGTTGTAAGGCGCAAAGAGCACCCAGTCTTCTTCGACAGGCATGCCCAACAACGAGGCGGCCACTCCTGCGCCCAGGCCATCGCGCAGTTCAATGCTGTATTGCTTTTTGGGAAACATTTGCGAAGAGGAGCCTCTTACTTCAATGCCTATTTTTCCGTTGTAATTATTTAGTGGGTCAACAAGATTGTTTCTAACCCCGGCACCATTATAGACAATGCCCATGTCGGCAGTTATCTTTGGTTCATCGGCAATTGCAAATCCGTTTGTGTTGATAATAACGATGGGCAGATTGGAAGATGTGAATGTTTGTGCGAAGCTGGGTTGTGCTATGGCAAAGGTGATAATCAATATCACTATATTCATTCCTCCTACCCTGGCGCATTTCATAGTGTAAAGATCGGTAAAAGTATTTGATGAACTATCAGCACTCAACAATAACAACAAAGAGAAACATGAGACCAACTAACTCTCGATCCTCGGAGTATCACGCCACGTTGCGGGTCAACAACTAATTGAAGTTTCAGCGATGATGACCAACGACAAATACTACTCGGTTGTTGGTGGAGCCACCGCGCTAACCATTCGCACAACACCAACAAGGGCGAGACGGTTAAGCCACCGCAAGCTTGGGCTTTCTTACCATCCTTTTGACATCTTTTCCACTTCCTTTTGGGTATAAAAATGACCCTGCGCCACACGGGCCTCGGCTTCATCCAACTCTTGGTTGTACTGGTCGATACTTATCCGCCCTTCGTTCTTCAACCCATAATGGATCATGTGCTTTAACGCCCTCAAAAGAGAGATATCGTTGATCTGCTGCAACTCTTCAACGATCAGTGACCTTTCCGCATTGATGTCCATGACTTTTAAAATTTGTCTTCCCAAAGATAACGATTTCAATCTCATCCATACTCAAGAACGTGGCATAAAAAAAGCCCGACCGATAAAACCCAGGGGGTCTTTGCACCTCCACGTTGCGGGTCAGGCGACCCACAACAACTAATTGAAGTTTCAACGATGATGATTAACAACAACTACTACTCGGTTGTTGGTGGAACCAACGCGCTAACAATTCGCACAACACCAACAAGGGCGATGGACCTACCGGTAAGGCAGGCACAAAGTATCACAAAGCATTTGCAGTTATTGTCCAGGTGGTGGGCCTGAAGGTCTTTTCATCACCAAGCTATCGGGAGGATATTGCGCCTTTAAAGTATCCATTTGTGTTTGTGCCCACGTGGTGATTAATTCACGCTGTGCGTCCGTCAAATTTGCTTCTTTATGCAAACCAAAATTGGTATAGGAGGGCAGGGGCATTTCTTTTTCTTTCACCATTTCAATGATCTCTTCCAACTTATGATTTTGAAATGCAATGGGCCGGGATAAAAAGGCAGAAAAATTAAGATGGCGCTTACCATCATTCACGTGGCTACTAAGCCACCAGGCAACAGGTTGAATGTTGGCATACCAGGGATAAACCGTTTTGTTACTGTGGCAATCATTGCAGGCCACGGCCATCAATGATGAAAGCTCTGCCGACATGGGGTACTTGTTCGTAATATCTTTTGAGTTTTCGCCTGAAACATTTTTCTTAGGTTGGATAAATTGTATGATGATGAGTACCCCAATCAGGCCAAGTAATATTTTGCTTTTCATAGTGGATTAATTTTTATCAAGTAAGTGAATTGGCTTTAGTCTTGATTTGAAAATAGTAGGAACGGTATTAACATTATATGAACTTTCTTATACGATACTGTTCTCTATCGCCTGCTCAATGTCAGAGACAATGTCCTGAATATTTTCCAGCCCCACCGAAACCCGTATCAACCCGGGCGTGATGCCCACGGCAATCCTTTCATCTTCGCTAAGTTTGGAATGCGTGGTGGATGCGGGGTGCGTGGCAATGGAACGTGTGTCGCCCAAATTGGCGGAGTGCGAAATCATCTTCAACGAATTTAAAAACTTGCGCCCGCGGTCAATGCCACCGTTGATTTCAAACGTAACTACACCTCCGCCCAATCGCATTTGCTTCTTGGCAAGTTGATGCTGAGAATGCGATGGAAGAAATGGATATTTTACTTTTAATACATCTTTGTTCGATTCGAGATAGTAGGCGAGCTCCAATGCACTCTGGCAATGACGGTCCATGCGCACGGCCAATGTCTCTAAACTTTTTGACAGCACCCACGCATTGAACGGTGACATGGAAGGCCCGGTGTGGCGTGCGAAGAAGCGAACCTCTTTAATCAATTCTTTTTTCCCCAATACAGCGCCACCAATCACACGGCCTTGTCCGTCAATAAATTTTGTGGCCGAGTGCGTTACAAGATGTGCGCCCCACTTGGCGGGGTTTTGTAAATAAGGTGTTGCAAAACAATTATCAACATTCAAAATAAGGTTGTGCTTGTCGGCCAGCTTGCCCAACCATTCAAGGTCAATCATGTCGAGGGCTGGATTGGAAGGCGTCTCCACAAAAATCATTTTCGTGTTGGGCTGTATCTTGCTTTCCCACGAAGATGGATCGGCCACATCGGCATACGTATGCGAGATATTGATCTTGGGAAAAATCACATTTAAAATCTGATGGGTGGAACCAAACACCGAACGCGAAGCAAGCACGTGGTCGCCCGATTTGAGCAACGATGCCATGCTGATATACATAGCGGCCATGCCCGATGCGGTGGCGATGCCGTCTTCAGTTCCTTCCAGCAAGCACATCTTTTGTATGAACTCTGTGTTGTTGGGATTAGAAAACCGCGTATAGATATTGCCGGGCACTTCATCGGCAAACAAAGCCCTTGCCTGCTCGGCATCGTCAAACACAAAACTTGAGGTGAGATAAAGTGGCACGGAGTGTTCGCGAAAAGGAGTGCGGTCGCTTTGGGTGCGCACGGCATCCGTTTCAAAATTTCTTTCTTCCATTCTTATTGATTGATGATTTCAAAACTATGAGTAACGGTTGCAGTCTTTTCTAAAGTCTTGGCCACAGAACAGTATTTATCAACGGATAAACTCACCGCCTTCTGCGCTTTGTCGTGATTGATGTTGCCGAACAAACGAAAATGAGCGTGCACTTCTGTGTATAGCGAAGGCACTGCGCCTTGTTGGCGTTCGCCTGTTACCGTAATTTTTAAATCTTGAAGAGGCTCGCGCTGCTTGCGCAAAATGCTTATTAAATCTATGGCACTGCATCCGCCAAAGGCAGCCAGCAATAACTGCATAGGGCGAAAAGCCAAGTCATGTCCACCATCGGAAGCACCGGCATCCATAAGTATTTTTTTTCCCGCTTCGTTCACGGCCTCCATGTGAAAATCCTGATCGATGCGGTTGATCTCAATCTTTATCATTCCATTATTTTTTCTTCCAAACCAAACTTCCAATGATCATAACTGCGATGCTTACGATCAGGCCTGGCACCAAACTAGGCCAATCGGTTTCCAATTGTTCAAAAATAAGCCACGTAAAAGTACCAAATACCATTGATAACAATGCACCTGTTGAAGTCGCCCGGCTCCAATACATTCCAAATACCAAAGGAGCAAACAAAGAAACCAAACTGAAGATGGACGACTCACCGACCAGTTCATAAATGTTTGATCGCATGCACGCCAGGATGGTGGCCAGCGCGCTGAACCCCAGGATGGAAATGCGCGTCACCATCAATAGTTGCTTATCTGTTAACCTGTTTTTGGCAAGCGGTTTTACTAAGTTCTCCGAAAAAATTGCTGCCGGAGCCAAGATGGCCGAACTGGTTGTGCTCATAATGGCCGACAAAAGAGAACCGAAAAAAAGTATTTGAACGGGCATGGTGGCATGGGCCAGCACCATGTTGGGGAGTGCCAGTTGTGTATCGCCTGTAGCGAACTCAGGATAGAGATGCTTCACACACAAGCTGATGAACAACGGAAGCATGGCAATAGTTAAATACATGAACGCTGCAATGAAGCAAGAGCGCACCGCTGTGTTTGCATTGCCGGACGACATCACGCGCTGGAACACATCTTGAGAAGGAATGGAGCCCAGCCCCAACACAGCCCACGCGCCCAAGTAAATAACAACTTCTTTTATGTTTGGTGAAGGCAAAAACCGAAAAGTGCCGGGCTTCGCTTCACTGAGCACGCTGGCAACTCCGCCCGATTTTATCGACAACGTTATTGCCAACACCAGCAAGCCTCCGATAATAATTATGCTTTGTATAAAATCGGTAATTGAAATGGCCCACATGCCGCCTATGTAGGTATAGAAGGTTACCACGATTGACGATATGACCACCCCGTGCCACACCTCCATGCCGGTGACCACGTGCATGATCAATCCCATGGCAACCAATTGTGCGGCTATATATCCAAGATAGGGCGGGGCCAGAAATACGCTGGCTACGAGTTCTGTTTTTTTTCCATACCGTATTTTAAAAAAATCGCCCAGCGTGAGTAAATTCATTCCGTATAACTTGCGGGCGAAAAACAATCCGAAAAGGACTAGGCAAAGGGCAGCGCCAAACGGATCTTCTATGACAGAATATAATCCGCCCTTTAAAAATTCTGCGGAAGCGCCAAACACCGTTTCCGATCCAAACCAGGTAGCGAAGAGTGCCGATGAACTGAGCAAGAGAGGAAGGCTGCGGCCAGCCAACAAAAAATCACCAGAAGTTTTCACCCTGCGCGAAGCCCAGTAGCCAACTGCCACCGTGATCATGAGATAAATGATAATGGAAAAAAGTAGCAAGCCGGCTTAGGTAAAAACGTGAACCTAAAAGTAAAAAAGAGTGGGATTAAATCAAGTACCGAGAAGCTAAATGAATTCAGAAGTAATTTTTCAGAAATAAAATTTTCACTTCCTTCAGTATTAATTATTCAGTGCCCCGTCATCTACCCAGCAGGCTATGGCATCCAATTCGGCTTGCGGCAACTTGGAACCATTTTTAGGCATATTGCCACTTCTTTCTTAGCGGAGTCTCTGTTTCAGAACTTAACGAGGGTTGATCTTTCATACTTATTTCTTAGCGGAGTCTCCGTTTCGGGACTCCGCTAAACGAGGGTTGGTCTTTCATATTGCGCAGAGTCCCTCCATAACTTTGCCCACCGCTTCAGGACAAGCCGCTGGGAAGGATGTAATTTTTGATCATGGGAATACGGCTTTTATTGGCTCTCCAGCATCATTGTATATAAAGTATATCGTTTCCTCTTTTCCTTCAACGAAGAATGTACTGTTTGTTATTGGATAAAGGTTGAAGTTTCCGAGGTAGCGAATGTTCACGATAAGTTGACCGTCCTTTTCCCGCAAGATCGTTACCGGGTCCCCATCGTTGTCGTAATATTTTTCGAAGCGTTTGGTTTGCGAGGGATCGTCAGGTATCAAAGCCGGCCAGTGTGAGCGATCGGGTTTATATGTTACCAGTTTTGACTCATCGATTGTTGTTTTTATTTCTGTTCTTGCCGCGAGGATTTCTTTAACAATCTCTTTGATTTCAGTCCAGTCAACAGTGACCCATGGTTCAATGTACGTGTTTGCGCGATGTATGATGATCATGTCACTGTCGGGGAGCAGGATCAACGCGTGACCGCCCGAGCCTTCTGCCGTGTAACATCTTTGATTGAATGTTTTTTCAGGAGGCATCGACCACGCATAGCCAAATCCATATCTTTCTCCTTTAGGCGTGTAGTCGGTGAGACTTTCTTTCACCCACTGTTGTGTTATAATTTGCTGATCGTTCCAACGACCTTCATGCATATAAAGTATTCCGAAGCGCGCCAGATCTCTCGATGACATATTGATATGATAAAGAGGATGCTGTGAATACTCTCTGTAGTATGAGAATGCATCACGCGGCATGAAGTCTTCCATGCCAATGGGCTTTGCTATCTCGCTTTCAAACGCGTCAGTGAGTTTCACCTGTGTTTGTTGTTCGAACACGGTGTTCAGGGCATTGTAGTTCCAGTTGTTGTAATACCAATGCTCGCCTGGTTTGTGCGAGCCTCTTTTAGGTATTTCATCAACACCACCACCACCAGGAGAAGGAAGATAGATTCCTGAGTAGCCCGTCATGAGTTGTTTTACGGTTGCTTGCTTTTCTATTTCGGTGAGCGGTGTTACTTCATCAATGCCATATTCGCCAATGGATTTATTGAGATCAATTTCACCCCTGGAAGCATAAATGCCTATAAGGGCAGATTGAGTTGCTTTCCTCGCGGAATGAAGGCAGAATTTGCGACTGGCGTCACCCCACGATTGAACGATCACTCCTTTATATGTAATGAGAACGTTCGCGGAATTGTATCGTTTTGCCAGATCACGCGCTTTTTGCAGCTTTTGAGATGAAAATCCCGCGTCTTCCGGGGTTTTATACTGAAGCCAGTTCGTTGTAGGTAGTCGGTCTGATCCTGCTTTTGGAGAAAACGCAAAGAATACAAGGACGAAAGCGAGATATTTTTTCATAGATGACATAGTTCAAGTTAACGTTAAATTCCAAAACCTGCGATCACAACTCTGACGTCTCTTATCCGGATGTTAGATGAAACCCAATTACTCAGATATTTTGATTGACAAGGACTCAGATTTTAGTTTGATCAGGACAGCGAACATATGATTGTAAATTACTGTCATCCGACTAACTAACAAGTTAGAGAAAAATCATTGAACCCAGCTTGATTAGGAAGAGTTTTCTATATTCTCAAAAAGACCCCCAAT
>JAYVAI010000373.1:0-3299 GCA_043751075.1 Cyclobacteriaceae bacterium
AACAAAATCTGTGACCACGTGGCACCACCATCCATAGTTTTATAAACTCCGCGCTCGGGATGATCGCCCCACGGAGAACCGATGGAACCAACATAAACAGTGTTGGTATTTTTTGGATCGATGATAATGCGATGGATGTGCCGTGTTTTTTCAAGGCCCATCAGCTTCCAGGTTTTGCCTCCATCTAAACTTTTGTAAATGCCGTAGCCACCGTTTAAACTGTTGCGCGGGTTTCCTTCTCCCGTGCCTGCCCAAATAACCGATGGGTTGTCTTGCTGAATGGCGATGGCACCAATGGCGAGCGTGCTCTCTTTATCGAATACAGGTTCCCACGATACACCGCCACTGGTACTTTTCCACACACCGCCCGAGGCGGCACCAGCATAAATGATATCGGGGTTGGATACTACGGCATCAATTGCCGTGATGCGGCCGCTCATGCCGGCCGGGCCGATGCTGCGCGGCTTCATGCCCTTGAGTTTTTCCATGTCAAGCTTTTGGGCTTGCACAAAGCTGGCAGTAACCACAACAAATAACATTGCCAATTGTACTAATTTTTTCATAGGTATTCGATTTAATAAGATCGAAAGATAGCGGTTGCACACTATCAAATGGTGATGATTGTATTGGCTGTATGATTTTTAGGATGGAACGTTTGAGGGTTGTATGAATGGTAGGAGGATATGTTGTTGTTAATTATCTTTCCATCATGGAAAACGAAAGTAACAACCGGGTTATCTCATTGGATTTTTTGCGGGGGGCAATCATGGTACTACTGGTGTTGGAAACCACCGGCTGGTATAACCGTGTGTTCGAAATTGGCAGTAACAGTTTTCTGCGCCCGTTTTTCATTCAATACTTACACCATCCCTGGAACGGCCTCCATTTGGGTGACCTCATTCAACCTTGCTTCATGTTCATTGCGGGCACGGCTTTGGCTTTTTCTTTACAACAAATTGAAACGGGCATGGCCTGGAAGGATCAACTTTTTAAGATCAGCAAGCGCTGTGCCTGGCTTTTTTTCTGGGGCGTGCTCTACTATGCCTTGCAGCCGCAAGGCCTTGTGTTCGAACTGTGGGATGTGCTCACACAACTTGCCTTCACCACCCTGATTGCATTTCTTTATTTTCAGATGGTCAATCACACACCAAATTTTGGTAAGTGTTGGCCTGTTGGTATTGACTGAAATCTTATATCGGTTTACAAACATTCCTGGGTTCGACCAGCCCTTTACCGAGCAGCAAAACTTTGGAACGTATATGGATTTAGTGTTGATGAACAAAACCAATCATGAAGGGTGGGTTGCCATCAACTGCATACCTACAGCAGCCCACACAATATGGGGATCGCTGGCCGGAAAACTTTTGCTAACCGGGCACAGTGTAAACAAAAAAATAAAATATTTGATCTTGGCGGGGACCGTTTGCGCAGCCACTGGTTTTGTCATGGACTGGACGATTACACCCATCATCAAAAAAATAGCCACCACATCTTTTACCCTGGCAACGGGCGGCTTGTGCCTGATGTTGCTTGCCTTTTGCTATTGGTGGATAGACATAAAAAACCACAAAAAGAATCTTGTATTTTTTTATGTGATGGGCATGAATTCAATTTTCATTTATTTGTTCAGTCAGATTGTGGGCCGCAGGTGGTTCAATGAATATAGTGGGGCTATTACCGATGGGCTGATGAGCATGGTGCACACGCCCTATTCATTCATGATTTTGATTTCGCCCCTTTGCGTTTTTGCATTGGAGTGGGGCTTATGCTATTTTCTATATCGGAACAAGATTTTTATCAAGTTGTGACGATATGCGAAGTGTGTGAACACATCTATGTTCACGCCTTTGCTGGTGTTGTTCACCAGCAAACAGAAGTAATGTAAAAGTTGAATCCAAAAATGGAAAAATGAAAGTAAAAAGGCTTGTGGAATTCATTTTTCACACATTTAGTTACGAAAGTGTGAAAATTATCACATAATCGGAACTAATTGTGTGAAAACTGGTAGGGAATTGAATTTATGGGCTGGCTCAACTTTGATGGGTAGCTTCGCGCAATTTTCGTTCTGTTTCCTATCAAGAGGAAAGTAAGGATGAATAAAATTTTGAATGTTATCATGGTTGCAATTCATTGGTGAGATAAACACTATGTCGGTTATACATTTCTCCTTGAAAATAAGGTACTATCAAACCATTTGCAAGGATGTTGGATAAATTGCAACTGACCTATTCAACCCCTCTGGGGTTGCCTTTTTTTTTGCTCTGTACCTCCGGTTACACCGGAGGCTATTCGTATTCAAGCCCATTCAGGCTTAGGTGCAATTTGAAATACACCCTTTGCAACACACCTCCCCACCCTTATTTTAATTTATCTACTTTTAAGTCTCTCAAAATTTGGCGAAGAGTAGTTTTAAAAAAATGCAGTATTCAGTAAGCTATAAAAACTCTACGCTCTGTTACCAAAAATCAGGGCACGAAAATAAAGCGTTGCTGCTCTTCCATGGCTTCGGCCAGCACCGTCATGCGTTTGCACAACTTGCCGAAACGCTTGCTCCACATTATACCCTCTACTCGTTTGATCTTTTCTTTCACGGCCAAAGCCAGTGGGCCCTGGGCGAACAACCTTTGGAAAAAGAAATGTGGAAAGAAATCATGAACGATTTTTTATCCGAACATAAAATCAAAAATTTCAACCTCCTGGGCTACAGCTTGGGTGGCAAGTTTGTGCTGGCCACGTTGGAGCTATTTCCCACAAGGATAGATCACATTTTTCTGCTCGCACCCGATGGCATCAAAACAAATTTCTGGTATAGCCTTGCCACTTATCCGCTTTTGCTGCGCAGGTTTTTTAAAAGCATGATCCTGAAACCGGGCCGCCTGCACGCCATCACTTCCATGTTGCATGCGCTTCATACTGTGGATAATAGCTTACTGCGCTTTGCCCGATTGCAAATGGACAATACTGAAAAACGGGAGCGCGTGTATTACTCCTGGGTCGTGTTCCGTCACTTGAAATTTAACATGAAAAAAATAGCGGGACTTTTAAATAACCACACCATCGGGCTCACCATAGTGGTAGGCAAGCACGATAAGATCATCACCGCAAAAAATATGGAGCGGCTACTGCGTTACGTAAACGATTACAAATTAGAAACACTCGACACCGGGCACAACGGGGTAATTGAAGGCAGCATACCTCTGCTAAGGGTGTACGACAAAATGCATAATCAATTTAATTTAGATTTATGAGGTTGAGGATTTTATCCCATTCACCACTCTTGTCGGCTACCCGCACGTTGG
>JAYVAI010000374.1:0-3299 GCA_043751075.1 Cyclobacteriaceae bacterium
TTTTTTGAAACCAAGCACGTGGTGTTTGTGCCACTATAATTTATAGCCGAAGAAGTATCCCGTAAAGGATGCCCCATTTAAAACGTTATCACCAATCACCTTCACAGTTTGCCCTGCCGTAAGCTGAAACATAAAAGTTGCGTTATAGCGTGGGATTGTAGAACCAAAGGGAAGCACAATGGGAATGGACCGTTTTATGGAGTTGTAAAGAAGACTGATTTGACCTCCTGAAATGGAAGTATTGTAAACCCCATCGATCATTAAAACATACGTGCCGCTTTCTAAAGCTGTAAAAGAATTTCCTGAAAGCACATTGAAACTGTCAAATTCTTCGGATGTAAAAATCATTTCCTGATCGTTGAGTGACGATCCACTGGAATTGCTAAAATTGAAATTTACTTTAAACGCATAGTTTGTGGCGATGGCATTGTCCACATATCCCTTCGTGGTCACATCAGTGTTGCTAGTAGGTGCCCCTACATTTTGAATGCGAATACCACCGGCATTGGCATTAGTAGTGAGCACTTGCGTGAGCGTATTGCTGATGGTAACATTATTTCCACCGGAAATTGTCAAGTTGTTGGTGGCCGGTGTGTAAGTGAGTGTTTGCTTATAAGGAGCAAGATTGATGTCAGCGGCCGTAGCGTTGTTGGTGATTTTTAAAATGTTGGTGGTGGTGTTAAGTGCAAGGTCTTGTATTTCGTTGGTGGCACTGGCGTCTGTGTCCAAAGCATTTTGGGTGTCCACATAATTTTTGGTGGCGGCATCGCTGGCGGCAGTGGGATTGCTCAAGTTGGTTATCCTTTGTGCGCCTGCATCATTTCCTTTGGCGAGCACTTGCGAAAAAGTTTGAAGTTCGTTGCTTGGATCAATATCGAGATCAAGCGCATTTTGTGCGTCCACATAACTTTTTGTGGCGGCATCGCTGGCGGCAGTGGGATTGCCCAAGTTGGTTATCTTTTGTAAGCCTGCATCACTTCCTTTGGCAAGCACCTGCGAAAAATTTTGGAGCTCGTTGCTTGGATCTATATCGAGATCGAGCGCATTTTGCGCGTCCACATAATTTTTGGTGACGGCATCGGTGTTGTTGGTAGGTGCCCCCAAATTTGTAATGCGCTTGCCACCAGCATCGGGGTTGGCAGTTAACACCTGGGCCAATGTGGTTTTTATTGCCACCGTATTTCCGCCTGATATGGTAAGATTGTTTCCATCGGTTATTGCTGTATTGCTCAATGTTTGGATTTCGTTGGTGATACTGTTGTCGCCATCGCCTGTGTTTAAAATTACTCCATCATTTATGGCAATGCCCTGTCCTGCACGGAGGGAAGATCCGCCACCGCCATTGCCAGCGTACTCTGCATAAAAGGCGTAGGGCACACTCATCAATTGCTGGCTTCCCGCCATTTGAAATAAACTTCCTCCGTCCGGGTCAAGTTCTACTTGCAACCACTTCTTGCCCACGGCCCAGCTCACAAAAGAAAACGCGCCTGTGTTGACAGTACCCTGCCCGATCACTAATGTGAATAATCCAAACTGGTTGGTTTGCAGTTTGTGTGTTTCGGAATACTCCACTTCTCCCTGGACCGCATTTTTTAAAATGCCGATGCGCACCGAAATATTTTTGGAGATGATGGGCTTGCCATCATTGTCGCGGGCCACACCCTGGTAGTTGATACCTTTGGGCGCTTGCGCGTAGGTGTAGGAAAGAATTAAAGTAGATAAAGAAAAAGCCAGAACGATGGGGAAGAAAAGTCTAATCATAGGGGTCAGGTGCTAACTTTTACAATTTTTATGGTTTTGCTTTCAGTGTTTGTCAATAGTATTTTGATATAATAAACACCCGGACTGATATCACCGAGTTGCACTTTGTTGTCCTTGCTTGGTCTGATCACCGTCATTTTTCTTCCCCACGAATCGTATAGCTCCATCGTTTTAACCTGCACCTCGCAACCATTGGCTTCAATAATAATTTCTCCCTTGGCGGGATTGGGGTAATAACTAAAGTTCATTTCCGAGCACGGAAGTATTTCGGGTTGGAGAAAGCCTTGGGTAAGAATTAAATTGGAGCCTGTTAATGTTAATATGGCTGGTTCGCCAATGGATGAAGTGACAATGAAATCAGTGACCGAAATATCGAAGCCAGCCATGTTCGTTACCTGCTGATGGGGCTGAGCCATTCCCGTCAAGGGCAAAATAAGGAGTAAGATTGATGTAAGTTTTGAACCCATAAGTGTTTAGGAAATAGAAACTTACAACTATTTTCTAAATATCCACATCAAGGTCAATTTTTTTTTCCAAACAGGATTGATTTTTTGACTGTTTCGACTGAAACTGCACTTTAAATCCCATGCACAGGCTATTCTGATGGCCCACTGAGGAAGGGATGGGTTTAAAAAGAAATGCAGATTTTGCAAAAAGAAACTTAGTGCCTTATCCCCGCCAAAATATGCTGCGGTTTTATCGGGTGCTTTGGATTGACATCCAATGTTTGGCTGGAGGGTGTGATTACCAAATCCATGAGTTCCATAGGCACTGCTCCGAGCAAGGGTTCTGTGTCACCTTTTAAAACGATAGCGTTGGTTATGCACCAGCGATTTTTAAACCTTATTTCTAATCCTCCTACTACTTCAAGCTGAACGATTTGACCATCAGCCAAAGAGAAGGACTGAACTTCACTTACACTCAGTCCCAACTGATTTTTTATTGTATCGTTGATGGCCAACATGACCGCACCGCTATCCACCATAACGTTCACTGACATCCTTCTTACTTGGTGTGGCTTTAAATGACCCGCCTCAGCAAGATATTTATCGCTTAGGTTTATTAACTCAACCGTAGATTTTACGAGGCCCATAATTTTAGTTTCAGATGTTTCGCCAAGTTACACACAAATCCGCTACTCTATGATCATACGTGAATAGGCCTATTCGCAGTGGCCGCCAAGCACGCTTCCTTGAACGCCTCCATATAAGTGGGGTGTGCGTGGCTCATTCTTGAAACATCTTCTGCCGAAGCGCGATACTCCATAGCCACTACGCCTGCCGCAATCATATCGGCAGCGCGGGCGCCAATGATGTGGGCACCTAAAATTTCATCCGTGTTTTTATCTGCCAATATTTTTACGAGGCCATCGGTATCCATCGAGGCGCGTGCACGGCCTAATGCTTTGTACGGAAAGTTTCCAACTTTGTACGCACGACCGGCTTGTTTCAATTGCTCTTCGGTATAACCAACGCTTGCCACTTCCGGCCAAGTGTAAACCACGCCCGGAATCAAATTATAATTGATGTGTGGTTTTT
>JAYVAI010000375.1:0-3294 GCA_043751075.1 Cyclobacteriaceae bacterium
CTTCCGCTTTCGCAGATTTAGGAATTACCGCTTCCTTGTTCTGGGCTGGCCAGACTTCTTCAAACTATCCTTCCAATCCAAATTTTGTTTTGGCAGCGGGCGTGGCAGGCAATAACAACTTGAATGCAGGAGCCAACTATACTGATGCGAAGTTAGGCAACACATTCTTTACCAAAACGGGTGTTTATCGGGGAGCCTTTGGCACTACCGATTGGACAGACGGATGGAGCGAGTTTCAACCGTTGAACAAAGTTTATTAACAAGGGTTGAGGCGTCAAAGGGCTGACTGAAAAGCCCCAGACGATTAACTTAAAAATCGGGTTTAGTTTGTAGTTGAAGGCCTGCCGTAAGGTGGGTCTTCTTATTTTTATAGTATGAAGAAAATAGTTTTAGTTATAGTAGTAGTGGCGGGGCTGGTTGCTGCCTGCAGCACAAAAAACAATTATCAGGTAAGCGGGCATCTAACACCTCAGCAGCAGGACGACATGATGGGGAAGATTATCCGCTACATGGGCAGCGCCCCCGAAGGAATTACGATTGATGAAAGGTTTTATGCGGCTTACGATTCCATCTATCGCGAGCAGACCAAAGCCCATAAATTTGATGCCTATTTTATCAAAGGACGAACGCACTATTTTCTGGTGAGCCGCAAAGCACCGAGCTTGGTTGACAAGCGTGTTGCCACCGGTGGAAAATTTACAGTAGGTGACGATGACAAGATTATAAGCTATGAAGAGATATTCCGCACGTGGAAGATGGTGCCCGATACGCTGGCCAAGCGTGAAATGATTTTGTTTGACTTGTTGGTGAAAGGAGAATCGCTTGTGCCTTATGAAACCATAAATTCAAACGGTGTGGAATACATTGAGTTTCCCGATGAGCGTACGTATTTTGATAATGGAGCGAAAATGTGGAGGACGAAGTAAGTGTTGACGAAAAAATGTCGCTCAACCCTTCAAGGGTTCTAAACCCTTGAAGGGTTTTTCCAATACGACATTATAGTAAGTTGACACCACAGTAGGTCAATTGATCTTCCTCTGTTTCTCTTTGTGCAACTCCATCACCTTTTTTATTTGAACGCCTACATTCGCCAATGAGTCCTGGGCTTTTTTGTTGTTTTGGATTTTTATCTTGAGCACAGCATTTTCAAGTTTGTTGGCTTCCAGCGATTTTTCCAACCGCATTTTTTCCTGATCGTTGTTGCTAAGTTTAAGCGTAAGGTCTTTGTTTTGGTTTAGCGTGCGCTGCTGTTGCTTTTCCACAGCATCGAGTGCCTGTTGAGTTTCGTCTATTTTTTCCTGCACTTTGCTGCGGTAATAAGTAACGCCAAATTGATGCACTAATTTTTCGAGTTCGCGGTTTATCTTAACCACATCACTTTGGTTCCACTCTGCAGGGAGTATGCCGGCCCACACGGTGTAGCTTGTTTCAGTGCTCTTTTTCAACTGCGCATAGAATGCATTCGCCTGAAAGATTGTGCCATTGAACATCGGTTCGGAAACCGTCATGGGGTCGGTGCTCTGTTTTAATTTTCCAATCTCTTTTAGAAATTTGTTCCAGGCAGTGGAGATGTCTTCCTTTTTTCCATCTAATGTAACAGCAACCACTTCAATGCTTTCCTCCTTTATCTTTTCATTTTGCTTTGTTACCGCAACGGTTTGGGCGTGCGCACCCGCAGTGGTCAATAGGACAAGAAGGAAAACGAGATGTTTGTTCATAGAGGATCAATTTTGTTCAAATCTACTAATTATAAATTTTTAAAGTTACTTTCGGGGGTGGTGGGGTGCATTTCAAAATACGCAGTGTGCATGAAATTTAAATGTCGCCCCGCTGGGGCTTGGAAATCATACTTGAATTATCCACTACCAAAATTTCGTTCCGGAACTTTAAAGCCCGCCAATTGGCGGGGCGAGATTTTGGTAGTGGAAAAATAGTCATCAGAGAAAATAGCCCCAGCGGGGCGAAATTATTGAACCGTGTATTTTTGAAATGCACCCTGGGTGGTGGTTATGGCCAATGGACTTTATGCTAATGTATAGAACCTTATTTTTCTTTGTGTTTTGTTCTATTCTATTTGGATGTTCTATTAAACCAAGGGAAGAGAATATCCTGCTTAAAGATTATATTCATGGAGACACTGTAAATCACAAATTCGTAAAGGCTGAGATATTTCGCAACAGTGGCAAGCATCCTTCATTTCACCGAAAGGAAAAATTTATCTGCAATTGAAAACACCTTCTATTCCTCGTGGAGTCTCGTTTCGGACTCGGCCATTGAGACCTCACCCTTCACTTAAAACCCTCCGCTCCCAGCGTTTCACCCTGCGCGATTCCGTAATGATAGGAGGCAGTGCATGTTGCAGTTGGCCTTTAGCGAATTTGTAAAACCGGTGCACTAAACTGATAGGCCTCATGTAGTAAATGGTGAAGGAGCTTATCGTTCCAACAAACGCACCGGCAGTAACGTCCATCAGAAAATGTTGCAACAAATATATTCTTGAGTAGCCCACCAAGGCAGCCAGCGCTATCAGCAGCACCGACAAACCTCTGTGCTTGATGAGCAGCGAAAGTGTTACTGCCATAGCAAAGGCAGTGGCCGTATGCCCGGAAGGAAATGAATACAAGGTTTGAACGTCAACGCCCTCCACAAAATGCAAAAGGGAATTGTCCATTAGCGCGGCTGGCCTTTGCATATCGGGGAAGGCAACCCGCTTCAAAAAAAGTACGAGCATGGAATTTAAAATAAACACCATGCCTGCCACAATGGAATAGTTGAACCTTACGAAAGCCAGTGCTCCCACCACGGCAACAAACACGGTGGTGCCTCCGCTTATTGAAACCAAACTGAAAAACGTATCCTGAAAAGGAGAAAAATTTCCATTGGTCCACAGCACTTCGTTGCCTTTGGGAACAATGAAACATAGTACCGTAAGGACTGTAAGAAGTACAACCAGCGTTGCACTGATAAAGGTGTTAAATTGATTTGATTGATGTTGTTGCATATCGATTTTGTTATGCAACAAAAGTAAAATGACAGCTTCCTATTGACGGAAATTGAAAGCAATCGTTCTGTTAAGGATGGTGGGTCAAAGGTGAAGTTGGTAACAATAGGATAATCTGGAATTGATTTTTGGTTTTGCAATCCATACTTGGGCTACCCGCCTGCCAAGCGATCGGGCAGGAAGCCCATTTCCTATAGGTGTTCAATTGCCACGGGCCTGCCTACCGGACAGGCAGGCTTAAGCCCCTTGTCTATGCACACATCTTTCAAATTAAATTATTTTTTATCGAATTT
>JAYVAI010000376.1:0-3293 GCA_043751075.1 Cyclobacteriaceae bacterium
TGGAAGGACACGGTGATGGTTATGGCAGCAGAAAAAGTGAGTGTTATAATGACTTTTCCTGTATATCGTGGTAGGTTTGTTTTTCATTGCCACAACTTAGAGCATGAAGATGACGGCATGATGTTGAATTACGAAATCGTTTAACGATCCGAATTTTTGATGATGATCAGAACAGGAACACACTTGGTGCATGACAAATTGCATCGAATTAAAAAACAATAGACTATTAAGCAGAAAACTAAGTCCCGAAGAGAATATTTTATCTTGAAACTCAAGTGCGCTGGCCCGACAAAAAGGCGGGGGTGCGATGGAATGCGGGAGGAAGCGTCTTTTTGTCTTGACTTTTTTCCCCAATGGGATGCCTTTGGCGTGGGTACTTTTTTGTGTCAAGACAAAAAAGTGCCAAATCAGAAATTGAAACCAAAAATGAACCACTAAAATTGAATGGAAAAAGCACGTGCCCTGTGTATTTCGCTTTTCAATGCAATTTGTTATGCAACCAACTTACCGATCTTGGCATTTGGTATTTATTTCTTCCTATTATTGTTGATTGGGTGCAAGGCGACTTGCGATAGTAAACCTGAAGTCATTAAACTCAATGACATTGAACTTTCTGATTTGAAAAGCCAACCCATTGATCAGAGCCAATTAAAAGGCAAAATTGTGTTCGTTAATTTTTGGGCTACCTGGTGCCGGCCATGTATTGAAGAGATGCCCACAATTTTAAAACTTCAAGAAATGTTAAAAGGGGAGAACATCGAATTTTTCTTTGCCTCGGATGAAGAACTGGAACGGATTGAAACATTCGCTGCAAAGCGCGGAATGAAGGCAAACTTTGTGAGAGTGGATAACCCTGAGTCCCTCGGAATACAGGCCTTGCCAACCACCTATGTTTTCGATGCAAAAGGTGAGCTGGTGTTTTCTGAGGTGGGATTTAGAAATTGGACGGACGAAACTTCCATTGAGATTGTAAAAAAATTGATCAGCGATAATGACTAAATACATTTTAATACTGGCAGCTTTATTTTTCGCATGTACCAACAGCGAGAAAAAAAATTCGGTGAACAATCCCACCTACATGGCGTCACCAGCAAAGGCGGGAAGCAGTGTGCCACATCTTTTTACGGATGGCAACGGTGCAACATACTTGTCGTGGATCGAGAAAGAGGGAAGTGAAAATCATTTTAAGTTTTCAACACTCAAAGATAATTTGTGGTCGCAGCCTCTCACCATTGCGCATGGCGAAAACTGGTTTGTCAATTGGGCCGACTATCCGATGCTGGCTGCCACCGATCAGGAATTGATTGCCCACTTTTTAAGCAAGAGCGGTGAGGGCACATTTGCTTACGACATCATGCTCGTTTCATCGCACGACAAAGGAAAGACATGGGGCAACCAGCGCGTTCTTCACGATGATGGAAAAGAAGCAGAACATGGTTTTGTTTCTCTGTTACCTTACGGTGATGATTTTTTTGTTGCCTGGCTGGATGGCCGCAACACAGCTACGGAAGGTATGGAGCACCACGAAGGGCATCATGGGGAGATGTCGGTGCGCGCGGCCATCGTGGATAAGAGCGGAGCAAAAATAAAGGAATGGGAGCTTGACAAACGCGTGTGCGATTGCTGCCAAACAAGTGCAGCGATGACGGGCAGCGGGCCCATTGTAATTTATCGCGATCGTTCGG
Source organism: Cyclobacteriaceae bacterium (assembly GCA_043751075.1). Classification (GTDB taxonomy): domain Bacteria; phylum Bacteroidota; class Bacteroidia; order Cytophagales; family Cyclobacteriaceae; genus ELB16-189. The sequence continues at coordinate 1,686 of JAYVAI010000376.1, forward strand.
ATGAAGAAATCCGTGATATGTCCATCGTTCGTTTGGTGGATGGACAATGGACAAAACCTGAAACGATCTATTCCGACAATTGGAAGATTGCCGGCTGCCCGGTGAATGGGCCACGTGTTGATGCGATGGGAAATAATTTGGCCATTGCCTGGTTCTCATCCCCGGAAGGTAACGCAAAAGTGCGTGTGATTTTTTCTTCCGATGGTGGTGCAACTTTTGGCGAGCCTGTGCAAGTGGATGAAGGCAAAGCAATCGGCCGGGTGGATGTGGTGATGCTGGATGAAGATAATGCCATGGTAAGCTGGATGGAAGGACCGGTGATCAAGGCCGTGAAAGTAAACCGCGATGGATCGAAAGAACCTCCCATAACCATTGCTTCCTCTTCCGATGCACGCTCGAGCGGATTTCCTCAAATGACAAAATCTGGCAGTGAACTTATTTTTGCCTGGACAGATGACAAAGAAAAAATCATTAAGACCGCACGTATTTCTTGGGTAAACAATTAATCTAAAATAAATGAAAAATGTCCTATCAGTAATTTGCCTGCTATCGGTCTTTGCCTTTAGCAGTTGTTCGGAAAAGAAGACGGGTGAGGAAAAAACTGCTGAGCAAAATCCAACCTCATCGGAATCTCCAATTAAAGAGGAAGGCGTAGTGATAGAGGAGCAAGCAGAACCAGATACATTAAAAGGAAGTTTAAAAGCCTACGCAACAGGAAAAATTGGCAATGCCGAAATCAAAATCACCTATCATTCTCCCGCAGTGCGCGACCGTATTGTGTGGGGCGGCCTCGTGCCGTTTGATAAAGTGTGGGTGACAGGCGCACACATGGCCACCGCTTTTGAAATCAATAAAGATTTTGAAGTGGATGGCAAAACAATTCCTGCGGGCAAGTATGGCATCTTCACCATTCCCGGCAAGGAGAAATGGACATTCATCCTCAACAAAAAATGGAAACAACACCTGGCAGACGAGTACGAAGCCAATGATGATGTGGTGCGCGTTGTGTTGGAACCTGAAACCGAAGAGCCGCATCAGGAAAGGTTGCGCTATGAAATAGAAGAGGAGGGCGACAACGAAGCCGAGATTGTTTTTTATTGGGAGAAGTTTGAAGTTTCGCTGCCGATAAAAATAAAATGATATAGGTTTGTATCTGGGGTTGATAAAAAGTCTGTCCGTCATCGCGGACTTTGAGCCGCGATCTCCTTTTTATGTGCGACTAACGGGAGCCCCGGTTAATTGCGAATCGCTTTTTATATTCGTAATTAACAAATCAAATGCAATCAAACCCAAAGCAGATTGGCTTAGTCACCGCCACTTCCTTAGTGGTTGGCAACATGATTGCCTCCGGTTTATTTATGTTGCCTGCAACACTTGGCATTTACGGAGCCATCAGTTTGGTGGGCTGGGTTATTTCGGGTGCAGGTGCTATGTGTCTGGCCCTGGTGTATAGCTGGCTTAGCAAATTAAAACCGATAGCTACAGGAGGCCCGTATGCATACACGCGCGAAGGCATGGGCGACTTCGCGGCATTTCTCGTGGCGTGGGGCTATTGGATTTCGATATGGTGCACCAACGCGGCCATTGCTGTTGCTTTTGTAAGTTACC
>JAYVAI010000377.1:0-3285 GCA_043751075.1 Cyclobacteriaceae bacterium
AAATCCGGTGCTAACAGGCCAGGGCTCAGTGCCCGAGTGCCCGGATACTTTTTATTGGAATGGTTGGTATTATTTAATTTATGGCCATCGTGGCAACACATTATATGTAAAATCAAAAACACAATATGGGCCGTGGCAAGAACCAAAGTTCCAAGCCTTGAGCGAAGAATTTTCGAACGTGGCCAAAACTGCCGGGTTTGCCAATGGCAGGAGGATTGCGGCCGCATGGATTCCTTCACGGAAAGATGACAAGGACAATGCGCGCGAAATCTTTGGTGGCAATGCAGTCTTCCGCGAATTGATTCAGCATGAAGATGGAACCCTCGGCACTAAGTTTCCACCGGAAATGATTCCGGCAACTGGTGCTTCATTGAATGTGAATATCCAACACGACTCCATGACATCCCACGACAATGGACATTATTCAATCAACGCACCCAACGGTGTAGGTGCGGCCTACGCGGAAAACATTCCGTTGAATGCCAGGATAACAGTAGAGATAGAACCAATGGGCGACAACGAAGAATACGGTCTCTATCTCCGGGCTGATGCAAAAGCATCGGCTGGATACAAACTAAATTTTTCGGCCAACAACCAAACCGTAACCCTTGCCAACTCCAGCATACAGGCCGTGCATGGTTTGAACAACACCATCAAGGTTGACATCATAATGAAAGATGACATTATAGATGTTAGCGTTGATAACAAAAGATGCATCGTGAACCGCTTGCCGGAACAGAAAGGAAACCGATTGTGGTTCTATGCCAAACATGGGAAAGTAAAATTCAAAGGGATTGTAGTGTCGCCACTGCTGGAAAAATAATTTTGAAACGTATGGATGTGAGAAACAGTAAAGCCTAGAAATGTTTGCATCGCAGCACGGCAATTACTTGTTTCTTAACCAATGTTGTTTTCCTCCTCGAAGCACAGGAAAATAAACCCTGACCAGTAAAAGTTGTATACTACTTCGGTCATTACTTTTAACTTAGGATACATTTTTAAAATAGAACTCAATGGTGTTTATCTATTTTACAGTATGTGGCCTGACCTTCGTAGTACACAGTAATGGGCATTGCCCTACAGTATGCTGTTTGCCCATAACAAGAAATAAACGGTAAGGATTGCTTCTCTATCGGCTAATTGCCCATCACTCCGAATATCCAAAATGTTTCAATTTCAATTTCTGCTTCCGCCAGTCGCTGGCCACTTTCACATGGGTTTCTAAAAATATTTTCTTGCCGAAGAATTTTTCCAGGTCTATGCGCGCTTCGGTGCCTACTTTTTTGAGCGAACTGCCGCCTTTGCCAATGAGGATTCCTTTTTGCGAATCGCGCTCTACATAAATGGTGGCACGTATGCGTATGATGTTTTCCTCTTCTTTAAACGTTTCGATGCCCACTTCCGAAGCGTATGGGATTTCTTGTTCGTAATTCATGAAAATCTTTTCACGTATAATTTCCGAAGCAAAGAACCGTTCGCTGCGGTCGGTCATCTCATCTTTGGGGTAGTAGCCGGGATGTTCGGGCAAATATTTTTTGATGGTGTCTAACAGAAAATTTACGTTGGTTCCGTCTTTGGCTGAAACAGGAAGGATTTCTTTTGCTGTGATCATCGTTTTCCAATACTCGATTTTATCGTCCACCTGCGATCCTTTGCCCAGGTCAATTTTGTTGATCACAAGCAGAATGGGTGTTTGGATTGTTTTGAATACGGCATGGAGTTGCTCGTCATATTTTTCGCCCAGTTCCACAATCAGCAAAATGAGGTCGGCATCGTCCAGCGAAACTTTTACATAGCCCATCATGGTTTGTTGCAGTTCGTATTTTGGCTCGAGTATGCCGGGCGTATCGGAATAAACGATCTGAAAATCATCGCCATTCAAAATACCCATTATGCGATGGCGCGTGGTTTGCGCTTTGCGGGTGATGATGGATAAGTTTTCTCCCACCAGCTTATTCATTAAGCTCGACTTGCCCACGTTGGGCTTGCCTACAATACTTACGAAACCGGATTTGTGTGGAGTTGACATGGTGGTTTTCACAATTGAAACATGAATCGAATATGGTTATCAACGAGGCGGCCTTGAAAGGTGTAATTAGCTTGCTTTTAAATTGCAAGATGCCGTTTTATAGACCCAATTGGGCGCACTTGTTTTTTCTGTCCACGAGGATTTGTTTTTGATTTTTGCACTGATGGTTTCTCGCCACTTGCCTTATAATGAACAATTATCTCACTTATTCTTTTTCTGTCTTCAGTTGTCAACGGTGTTGGATCAACTGTAAAGTCAATTCCTTCTGGTTCTTTAATATGTCCCATAATTAGTTATTTGTCAAGTTGGATAATACTTTTTGATTAAGCTGAGGGCTTCTTGAGGAAAGATTACCATTTTATGTCCACCAACATGTGTCGCCCCTAAAGTTTTTTCGTAGTGAGGAACTAATTTTGTTTTGGATGTAAAAGAAATGAATCCTTGATAGCCTTTGTCCCAAGAGGTCTTGCAAGTAAATGCAAATAAGTTACCAGAAACACCCTCATATAATTTACTCTTCCCTAAGTTGAACGGAGCACTCTCAACGAGATGGAGATAATAATGGTCATTGAAGTCACTGATGCTTAAGAGTCCTTGAATGATTTCAGGGTTATTGCGAATCGTCAATTTGAAGACTTGTCTGTCAGTGAGTTTAAATTCACTTAGCCAGTTGAAAAGCCATCCATTTTTTTTAGTCACATTTTTCAAGTCGGCCTTCGTTATAGGGTGAACATCAGTCGGGAAACTGTCCCCGGAAATTGTGTTAACAATACTGTTTGTTAGCTTATCAATCTCAATTCCTAAATTGTATTTTGTTCGTGTTGCCACGTGTTAAAGATACGAAAATGTCGTCAGGAGATCACGCAAACATATCTCAAAAAGCAATCTTTTAAATATTAGCAAGTGCAAAAAATTCATAGGTCCCTCAGCTTTATAAGCATCGCCCAACTTTGCAGTTACTTTTAGAAAGCCGAACTTAGTGGCCTCCTTTAAGAAACATGGCAAAAAAAATATTGATAACCGGTGCGTCTGGCTTAGTGGGCACACGGCTTACAGAAATGCTTTTGGAAAAGGGCCATCACGTTTCGCATGTAGGCCGCACAAAAAAGTCAGGGCGGGTTCTATCCTTTGTTTGGGATGTGGAAAAAAATGAGATAGAGCAAGAAGCATTGGTTGGCGTGGACACCATCATCCATCTTGCCGGTGCCGGTGTGGCCGAAAAACGATGGAACGAAAATAGGAAGAAAGAAATTTTA
>JAYVAI010000378.1:0-8688 GCA_043751075.1 Cyclobacteriaceae bacterium
TATTATCAATATGAAAATAATACCTCCGCCCATGCTTGCCCCCAGGGCCGTGCTCCAGGGATTGTTAAAAACCAATTGATTGAGCACCGTGTTTGATTGACTGACCAATATCATGACGGCCACCATCAGGCTGGCACCGGAGGTAAGGCCGAGCACATCGGGGCCGGCCAACGGGTTGCGGAAAAGCGTTTGCATAAGAAGACCGCCCGTTGCCAAAGCCCCTCCAGCAAGCACACACGTAATGGCTTTTGGCAGCCTGAACTGAATGATGATGTCGGAGAAGGTAGTTGTGTTTCCTTTTAATATAGACAGTAGTTCATTAAATGGAATATGGATACTTCCCACCAGCACATCGGCCAGGAACAACGCGATGAGCAAAGCCATCAAAAAAAATCCTGCTTTCCAATATTTTAGAGGGGCCATCCGGGGTTTCAACAATTGGCCCGAAAAGTAAGTCCTTTTTCACCTTCGATGAAAATCGCTGCGTGGCAGGACTTTTTCAAAAATTTATAACACATTATTTTATCGGAATAAGAATTTGTCAGTCAACGGGTTACATGTGCAATCAAAATGTTTGCAGCCACGTTTTTCAAATTCCTGTGATTTTTTGAAACCGCCTCTTGCTACCTAACCTTTAGTTCATATCTTTGCAATCCTTTTTGCGGTACAAAACCCTCAAATCGGTTTAAAAACAAGTAAAATCGGTTTCAACCATGCCCGGAATAATTGGACGTAAAGTAGGAATGACAAGCGTATTTGGCTCAGATGGTCAAACTATTGCCGTCACTGTCATCGAGGCTGGCCCTTGTGTTGTCACTCAGGTTAAAAACACTGAGACAGACGGATACAGGTCAGTGCAACTTTCTTTTGGAGAGAAGAAAGAAAAGAATACCACCAAGCCGATGTTGGGTCATTTCAAAAAAGCCAACACCACTCCCAAAAGGACCGTGATCGAATTTCGTGATTTCCTGGCTGAGTACGATGGCCTTGCTGAATTGGGAAAAGAAATCAATGTGCAGGATGTATTTGTGGAGGGAGACTTTGTGGATGCTGTCGGCACATCGAAAGGAAAAGGTTTTCAAGGCGTGGTGAAGCGTTATGGTTTTGCCGGAGTAGGAGGCCAAACGCACGGCCAGCATAACCGCTTGCGTGCGCCAGGTTCTATGGGCAATGCATCTTTTGCATCGCGCGTTATCAAAGGCAAGCGCCTGCCAGGCCGCATGGGCAACGACCGTGTGAAGACAATGAATTTGAAAGTAATTAAAATCATGGCCGAGCAGCACCTCATCTTAGTAAGTGGCTCTGTTCCTGGTGCCAAAAATTCAACCATAATCCTGCAAAAGTGATGGACATAGCAGTTGTAAAATATAGCGGTGAAAACACAGGCCGCACAGTGAGCCTCGCCACCGAGGTTTTCGGCATTGAACCCAATGACCATGCGATCTGGTTGGATGTAAAAAGTTATTTGGCCAATCAACGCCAGGGCACTCATAAGTCAAAGCAGCGTAACGAGATCACGGGCTCATCCAGAAAACTAAAGAAACAAAAAGGAACTGGTGGTGCACGAGCGGGCAATATCAAGAACCCTCTATACAAAGGTGGTGGCCGTGTATTCGGACCGACCCCAAGAGACTACTCTTTCAAATTGAACAAGAAAGTAAAGGACCTGGCGCGCAAATCAGCACTTGCCTACAAAGCCAAAGACAACATGATTGCTGTGTTGGAGGACTTCAAGTTCGATGCAGCCAAAACCAAGAATTATTTGAGCATGCTCAAGTCCCTTTCTTTCCTTGACAAGAAGACCCTTCTTGTGATCCCCGAGGCCAATGCCAACATCGTGCTTTCCGGCAGGAATATCCAAAACTCAAAAATCATTACAGCTAACCAGATCAATACCTACGATGTGATGAATGCCGAGCAATTGATTTTTGTGGAGAGTTCATTGAGCAAGATTGACATCCTTTTAAATAAACAGTAGTCCAATGAGCATATTAAAAAGTCCCCTGGTCACTGAAAAAGTTTCTGCCTTGAACGAGAAGGGCAAGTATGGTTTCATTGTTGACAGCGAAGCTAACAAAGTAGAGATAAAGAAAGCCGTAGAAAAAATGTACGGAGTAAACGTGGCGCGTGTGAATACCATAAACGTGTTAGGGAAATTTAAGTCGCGGTTTACCAAGGCAGGCGTTTTGTCCGGTCGCAAGGCCAGTTACAAAAAAGCCATCGTAACGCTGGCGGCTGGGGAAGTGATCGACTTTTATAGCAACGTATAATAACAGAGACTCATGGCGTTGAAGAAACTTAGACCAATTACCGCAGGCACCCGTCACAGGTTGTCCCCAGGTTTTGATGACATCACCGAAAGCAAACCGGAAAAATCGCTGGTTACTACCCTGAAAAAAACTGGTGGCCGTAATAACGTAGGCCGTATGACCATGCGCTACATTGGCGGTGGCCATAAGCAAAAAGCCCGGTTGATTGATTTCAAACGCAACCGCTTTGGAATTCCGGCAGTTGTAAAATCGATCGAGTATGATCCATCACGGACGGCCCGCATTGCAAAACTGTATTATGCCGATGGGGTTAAGTCTTATATCATAGCACCACAAGGAATAAAAGTAGGCCAGACGTTGATTTCAGGAACGGACATTGCGCCCGAAGTTGGAAATGCACTGCCCCTTTCTAAAATCCCCATTGGTACTATAATTCACAACGTAGAAATGAAGCCAGGCGGAGGCGCATCCATTGCACGCAGTGCTGGTTCATTTGTTCAGTTGGTTGCCCGCGAGGCAATATATGCCACCTTGAAAATGCCTTCGGGCGAATTGCGAAACGTGCTAGTGAATTGTCTGGCAACCGTGGGCGCAGTATCCAATGCCGAGCACATGAACGAGAGCGTGGGCAAAGCGGGCCGCAGTCGTTGGAGGGGTATCCGTCCACGCACCCGTGCCGTTGCGATGAACCCAGTCGATCACCCGATGGGTGGTGGTGAAGGAAGGGCTTCAGGAGGCCATCCGCGTTCAAGAAACGGTTTGCTTGCCAAAGGCAAGAAGACACGTCATCCTAAAAAGTATTCTGATGGTTTAATCATTGCAAGGAGAAAGAAATAATTATGGGAAGGTCAATTAAAAAAGGTCCTTATTTAGATGCGCGCTTGGCTAAAAAGGTGCAGACTATGGAACAGGCAGGTAAAAAATCGGTGATCAAAACCTGGTCGCGCAGATCTACCATTACACCCGATTGCATCGGCCATACGTTTGCCGTGCACAACGGAAATAAGTTTATCCCTGTGTATGTAACCGAAAACATGGTAGGGCATAAGTTGGGTGAGTTTGCACCAACGCGCACCTTCAAAGGGCACTCAGGAAATAACAAAGCAGCCTAATAAAAAACCAATTCCAGATATGGAAACCGTTGTAAAGAAAAAGAAGGGATCAGTTCTGAAAAGAGAAAAGATCAAAGCAGTGAAAGAAGCTGCCAAGAAAGGACCTGCTACTTCTTACTTAAAGAATGCACCTACGTCTCCGCGCAAGATGAGATTGGTTGCCGATTTGATCCGTGGCGAAAGAGTTAGCAAGGCACTGAGCATACTTAAGTACGAAGCCAAACATCCTTCCATAAAATTAGAAAAGTTGCTCCTTTCTGCCATCAGCAGTTGGGAAGCAAAAAACAGCGAGGTTAAACTGGAAGAAGCTGACCTTTTTGTAAAAGAAATATTCGTTGACGGAGGACGCCAATTAAAACGCTTGCGTCCTGCCCCTCAAGGCCGGGCACACCGGGTTAGAAAAAGATCCAATCACGTAACCCTTGTGGTAGATCGCATGCCTGCAAAGGCAGAAGTAACAAAGTCGGAACCAAAAGAAACTAAAGAATAATGGGACAGAAGATTAACCCTGTAGGATTCAGATTAGGCATTGTCCGTGGATGGGATTCAAGCTGGTTTGGCGGAAGATCTTTTGCCGACAAGTTGGTGGAAGACCAAAAAATCAGAAAATATATTGATGCGCGCATACAGAAAGGCGGAATTTCAAAAGTGGTTATTGAGCGCACATTGAAAAGAATTACCCTTACCATCCACACCGCCCGTCCGGGTGTAGTGATTGGAAAAGGAGGCACTGAAGTTGACAAGATCAAAGAAGAATTGAAGAAGCTCACCAACAAGGATGTGCAGATCAACATATTCGAAATAAAACGTCCCGAGATGGACGCAAGGCTGGTGGGCGAATCAATTGCACAACAACTTGAAGCACGCATTTCGTACCGCAGGGCCATGAAGCAGGCAATTGCCTCCACTATGCGCGTGGGCGCGGAAGGGATAAAAGTAAAACTGTCGGGCCGCCTGGCCGGTGCTGATATGGCACGGACAGAACAATATAAAGAAGGCCGTATTCCATTGCACACACTTCGGGCAGATATTGATTATGCAATCTCCGAGGCACAAACTGTGTATGGAAAAATTGGCATCAAGGTGTGGATATTCAAAGGTGAAGTTTATGGCAAGCGCGACTTGTCGCCAAACGTGGGTGTGGTAAGCAACACCGCAGGCGAAAACAAACCTGGCCAAGGTGGTGGTGGAGATAGAAGAAGGGGCGGTGAGCGTGGCGAACGCGGAGGAAGAAGTGACCGTGGTGGAAGAGATGATCGTGGCGGAAGGGGAGAGAAGTCTGGAGAGAGAAGAAAATAATTTAGGGATTTTTAAAAAGAAGTAATCATGTTACAACCTAAGCGGACGAAATTCAGAAAAATGCAGAAGGGGAAAGTGAAGGGAATTGCCACCCGTGGCCATTCTATCGCCTTCGGTTCATTTGCATTGAAGGCTTTGGAGCCAGGTTGGATCACCGCCCGTCAGTTAGAGGCTGCCAGGGTAGCGGTTACACGCGCCATGAAGCGCGAGGGTCAGGTGTGGATCAGGATTTTCCCCGACAAGCCAATCACACGCAAACCAGCCGAAGTAAGAATGGGTAAAGGTAAAGGTGCCCCTGAATATTGGGTGGCAGTCATCAAACCAGGTACCATTCTGTTCGAAGCAGGTGGTGTGACAGAAGCTACCGCCAAAGAAGCATTGGCACTGGCCGATGGAAAACTTCCGATCAAAACAAGATTTACAGTTAGAAGAGATTACGTAGAACAACAAGCAGCAAAATGAAAAACGCAGAGATTATAGGATTGACCTTGGCGGAGCTGAACGAGAAATTGGTGAGCGAGAGAGAAGCGTTGCGCAAAATGAATTTTGCGCATCAGGTTTCGGCCATAGAAAATCCAATGAGGATCAAGGAAACGCGCAAGCTTATCGCCCGCCTGAAAACACAGTTAACAGCAAAAGAAACCCAAAAGTAATTTTCTCATGGAGACGGAAGTAAGAAACCTCAGAAAGGAGCGCGTAGGCAAAGTGGTTAGCAATAAAATGACCAAGTCAATTACCATTGCCATCAACCGCAAGGTGAAGCATCCTATCTATGGAAAATTCATGAACAAGACAACCAAGTTTATGGCCCATGATGAAAAAAACGAGGCTGGCATTGGCGATACGGTGCGCATAAGCGAAACACGCCCCCTGAGCAAGAGGAAAAGATGGAGATTGGTTGAAATTATTGAAAAGGCCAAGTAATTATGATACAGACAGAAAGCAGGCTTACCGTAGCAGACAACAGTGGCGCAAAAGAAGTGCTTTGTGTGCATGTGCTGGGCGGAACAAAAAGAGGATCGGCCAGCGTAGGCGATAAAATTGTTGTGACTGTAAAGTCGGCAATCCCAACCAGCCAAATCAAAAAGGGCACCGTATCGAAAGCAGTTATCGTGCGCACCAAAAAAGAAATAAGGAGAAAGGATGGTTCGTATATCCGCTTCGAAGACAATGCGGTGGTACTATTGAACCCACAAGATGAGCCACGTGGCACCCGTATTTTTGGCCCCGTTGCCCGCGAGTTGAGAGAGAAGCAGTTTATGAAAATCGTTTCATTAGCACCCGAAGTTCTTTAAGATCATGGAAAGAAAATATAACAAGCAGCCCAAACTGCACATTCGCAAAGGCGACACCGTAATGGTGCTGTCCGGTAACGACAAGAAGAAGTCCGGAAAAGTGCTCGAGATTTTTGCCGATAAAAACCGGGCTATCGTGGAAGGCATCAATATGGTGACCAAACACCAGAAGCCATCGGCAGGCAAGCCCGAAGGTGGGATAAAAAAAATGGAAGGCACCATCAACATCAGCAACCTGATGGTGGTTGAACCTTCGAACAGCAAGCCAACAAGAACGGGCAGAAAGCTCAACGAAAAAGGTAAGCTTCAGAGATTTTCAAAGAAAACAGGAGAATTTATTATATAATGGCAATCCCAAGATTAAAAGAAAAGTACCTGAAGGAAATCGTTCCCGGCCTGAAAGACAAGTTTCAGTATAAGTCGGTAATGCAGGTGCCCAAAGTAGAAAAAATTTGCATCAACAAAGGAATTGGTGCGGCCGTGGCCGACAAGAAACTGATTGATGTAGGAGTTGAAGAGCTCACTACAATAAGCGGTCAGAAGGCAGTGGCCACACGCTCCAAGAAAGACATTTCCAATTTCAAACTGCGCAACGATCAGGCGATTGGCGCAAGAGTTACCTTACGTGGCGATCGCATGTATGAATTCATGGACCGATTGATGAACGTTGCCCTGCCACGTGTGCGCGATTTCAAAGGCGTAAGCGACAAGGGTTTTGACGGGCGCGGAAACTATACGTTGGGTGTGAAAGAGCAGATCATATTCCCTGAAATTTCCATCGACAAAGTTTCCAAGATCAATGGAATGGATATCACTTTCGTGACCTCTGCTGCTTCCGATGAAGAGAGCTATGCGTTACTGAAAGCATTGGGAATGCCTTTTGTAAATAAAATTAATTGATCCGATGGCAAAATTATCAATCATTGCAAGAGACAAGAAGAAAGAACAATTGGTAGCGCGCTATGCGGCCAAACGCAAATCGTTAAAAGCCGCTGGAGATTGGGCTGGTTTGGATAAACTTCCCCGCAGTTCTTCGGCCGTGCGTTTGCGCAGCCGGTGCAAACTTACCGGGCGCCCCCGTGGATACATGAGCAAGTTTGGTGTATGCCGCAATCAATTCCGGCAGATGGCCAGTGATGGAAAAATCCCAGGAATAACAAAGGCAAGTTGGTAAGCTAACGTTAACACATATTTGGTTGCTGAGTATCAAAGTCGGATAGAACCGAAACCCGATAACAGTTTGGATAACAGAAATTGTTATATATCTTTGCAGCCCGTTCAAAAAAACGGGTTTGCTTTTTAAATAAGTAAAATGAAAACAACGGATCCCATAGCAGATTATTTAACCCGGTTGCGCAACGCCATCAAGGCTCGCCATCGTGTGGTAGAAGTCCCTGCTTCTAACATTAAGAAGGAGGTGACCAAAGTGCTTTTTGACAAAGGTTATATCCTCAATTACAAGTTTGAGGAAACAGACAACAGTCAAGGCAACATCAAGATTGCATTGAAGTACAACCCCGAAACCAAAGAGTCGGCAATTACAAAATTGCACCGTGTAAGCACGCCTGGTTTACGGCAGTACAAAGGCGCTGATAATTTGCCCAAAGTACTCAATGGCCTCGGCATAGCAATCCTTTCAACATCGAGAGGAGTGATCACCGATAAGGAAGCCAAGGCACTTAATGTGGGCGGTGAAATTTTGTGTTACATCTATTAATTACCAGAGCATGTCACGTATAGGTAGATTACCAGTCCAACTTCCCAAAGGCGTTACGTTTTCCTTTTCGGAAGCAGATCACAAGGTGACCGTGAAAGGCCCCAAAGGTGAATTGAAACAAGCCATCGATCCTGACTTTAAAATAACGTTAGAGAATGGAGACGTGGTGGTGCATCGCCCCACAGATCAAAAGCGCCACAAGGCCATGCATGGTTTATATCGTTCCCTCATTTCAAACATGGTGGAAGGTGTGAGCAACGGTTACAAAAGACAATTGGAATTGATTGGAGTAGGATACAAAGCTACCGCACAAGGAAACGTGTTGGATTTGAGTTTGGGCTACTCGCATAGCGTAATTGTAGGAATACCTTCTGAACTGAAGATAGTAGCCACTCAGGAAAAAGGTCAGAATCCAATGATCACCTTAGAGGGCATCGACAAGCAATTGATCGGGCAGGTTGCTGCAAAAATAAAATCCTTGCGCAGTGTTGAACCTTACAAAGGAAAAGGTATTCGGTTTGTGGGTGAATATGTTCGTAGAAAAGCTGGTAAAGCAGCTGCTAAATAATAGTTGATCATGGCAAATATCAAAGACAGAAGGATCAGGATCAAGAAGGGCATACGCAAAAAGTTGGAGGGCACTTCGGCAAGGCCGCGCTTGTCTGTGTTCCGCAGCAATAAAGTTATCTATGCTCAAATCATTGATGATTCTAAAGGGACGACCATTACGGCAAGTTCATCGATCGAGCTCGACAAGAAAGGTGGCGTAAATGTTTCCATCTCCAAAAATGTAGGAAAAAAAGTAGCCGAGAAGGCGATAGCAAGCGGGGTTAAAGAAATTGTTTTTGACCGCAACGGTTATCTCTATCATGGCAATATCAAAGCATTGGCAGAAGGAGCCAGAGAAGGCGGTTTAAAATTTTAAAAGAGCATGACACAAAGTAACGTCAGCACAGTAAAGGCGAGTGAAATCGACCTGAAAGAAAAAGTGGTAG
>JAYVAI010000379.1:0-3281 GCA_043751075.1 Cyclobacteriaceae bacterium
CTCAAAGCCAACGTGAACAACCTGCATATTATTTCCGACAACGTGCTGGCCATGATAAAGGGCGGTGATCCTGGCTGGGAGAAATTTGTGCCATCCAAAGTAGAAGACGCAATCAAAGAGCATGGGTTGTTTGACTACCCGTTAAGTCGGAAATTGGAAAATCAGGCTATGCAGGAGTAGTAAGGGATGGGCTTCTGTAGCTTTGACCACCCAAGTGCTGAGCCCTATTTTATATCTATTTTGTGTAGTTTTGTTATCATTAAAAATGGATGTTGAAAAGAGAGGCAAAGAAATGTCAAGGTGCTTTTAAAAAAAGAGTCATTGTTTAACGTTATAAAAATGCAAACAATTAATATCACGGCACATACTGAAGACCCTTCGCAAGTCGAAGCTATAAAAGCTGTTTTTAAAGCTTTTAAGATTAAGTATAGCATTTCTAAATCGTCTGCTCCTTACAACCCTGAGTTTGTTGCCATGATAAAAAAGGGGGATAAAGATTTTGCAGAAGGCAAAGGGACCAAGATGTCGATTGCCGAGTTTAAAGAGCTATGCAAATAGAACTTAGTACAGAGGCGAAAAAGCATATTTTGTTTTGGAAAAAGACAGGCAACAACGCCATCTTGAAAAAAATTGAAAAAACTAACCGATGCCATCTTAGAAAACCCATACGAAGGAATAGGCAAGCCAGAGGGATTGAAACATAATCTTATCGGCAAATGGTCACGAAGGATTACTGATGAACACCGCTACGTGTATAAAGTGGAAGGCGAAACACTTAAAATCTATTCGCTCAAAGGGCATTATTGAATTATGCTTTGCTTAATTCCGGTCAAAGTTTCCCTTCACCCTTCATCCTGCTGAAATAAGATTTGGCTTCCTTCAATACCCTGGGTGCAAGCACAAACCCTGACAACATAGTAGGGATTGCCATCAGTGCGTAGGCAATGTCAATGATGTTCATAATGTCCGTCATGGAGGCAACTGCACCGAAAATGATTGTGGACAGATAGAAATAGTCATAGTACTTGGCCTTCTTCACACCAATCAAAAAAGAAAGGGCTTTGTTTCCATAATAGCTGTATGAAAACAACGAGGTGATGGCAAAAAAGAAAGCACAGATCAACAATAGATATTTTCCAACTCCGGGCAGCGCAGATTGAAACGCCATGGACGTAAGCGTCACCCCATTTGCACCGGACGTTTCCCATACCCCTGTCACTAAGATGGCGAGCGCTGTCAAGGAGCACACCAATAGCGTATCTATGGCAGGGCTCAGCATGGAGACCAACCCTTCCCGGATTGGCTCTGTGCTCTGCGAAGCAGCCAAGGCCATGGGCGCGGTGCCTATTCCTGCTTCATTGGAAAACGATGCCCTGCGCACACCGGTTACAATCAATCCACCCACAGCACCACCCAGCAAGGGTTCTCCACGATAATTGGAAGCTGAAAAAGCATCTGTGATGATCAACATAAAATAATGGGGCACCACAGAGATATTAACTATGAGAATGGCAAGTACAGACAAGAAATAAAGAATAATCATCAACGGCACCATCTTGCCGGCCCAACTGCCAATACGTTGGATACCGCCTATGATCACAAAGGCTGATATGACCATTAATACAAACCCGATCGCAAATTTTAATGTATTCACCTCCATTCCAAAAAAAGGAAATGAAAGCACTTTCAGTTCCTCAGAAGTAAACCCAATATCAACAATGGCTTGCGTCAATTGATTGGCCTGGAAGATGGGAAGGCACCCGACCATGGCGCACAAGCAAAACAAAACAGCCAGCGGCTGCCAGGGTTTTCCCAGGGCTTCGCGGATAACATACATGGGGCCTCCTTGAATTACACCCTCTGAATCTTTGCCACGGAACATGACCGACAGCGTGCTGGTGAAAAAATTGGTGGACATGCCCACAAACGCAGTCACCCACATCCAGAACAAAGCGCCAGGGCCACCAATGCTGATGGCCGCAGCCACACCGGCAATATTGCCCATGCCCACGGTGGAGGCAAGTGCAGTGGACAACGCTTCATACGGACTGATTTGCCCGGGGTCGTTGGGGTTATGAAATTTGCCGCGCAGTATGGCAATGGAATGAAAGAAATATTTGTAGTGGATAAATTTTGAATAGATGAAAAAGAAAACGCCACCCAAAATCAACAAGAACAAAATGGGAGTCCATACTCCGGTGGCAATATTGGCGATCAATTCACTCATGGTATAATGTTTGGTGTGCAAGAAAGGGATTTTTTTTGAGTTTAAAGTTTCACCATCCCTTGAAATCTGAACTAAGGTCGTGTCAACTTAAAATTGACACATTTAAAAAACCCTTCAAGGGTTTAGAACCCTTGAAGGGTTGGGTGACATAATGGAGTTGACAATTGACAAAAAGCAATTGACAATTTCTTCAGGATTTTTGTCAACTGTCAACTTAAAATGCACTGCTTTTTGTCAACGCCCAATTTTAATAACCCGAAGCAAGGCACAACTCCCACAACGCTCGTGCACCTACATTCGCATCCCACTCATCATGACCGGGGGCTACTTCGCATAAATCAAAGCCAATAATTTTTTTTCCTGATTTCACAATTTCTTTAAACAAGTAGGAGAGTTGTTCCAATTCAAAACCTCCCGGCACAGGCGTTCCCGTGTGTGGGCATAGCTTTGGGTCAAGCCCGTCAATATCAAAGCTGATATAAACCAAGTCAGGCAGTTCTTTTATTATTTCTTCACATTGAGCGGCCCAACTCTTTCCACGATAATGGGCTTCTTTTATATCCGCATCAAAAAAAGTTTTTACCCTGCCGCCAGCGCGTTGCATCATCTTCATTTCTTCGTCACAAAAATCGCGAATGCCAAGCTGCACAATTTTTTTTATGGATGGCAGCTTCAACGCATTGTACATGATCGAACCATGCGAATAAAGAAACCCTTCGTATGCTTTGCGCAGGTCGGCATGGGCATCAATTTGCAAAATGCCAAACCGCTCATATTTTTCTGACAGTGCACTTAACAGCCCAAGGGGTGTGCTGTGATCTCCGCCTACTACTCCAACTAATTTTCCTTCCTTGAGCAGATGCGAACACGTACTCCGCACATAGTTGTTCATGGCCGCGCTTGCCTCATTGACTTTAATAGTAATGCTTTCATTGGCTTCGGTGGCCGTTCCGTTCTCCAATGATTGGATATGGCTTTCTGCCAGGTCGCGGAGTATTTTGTTTTCTTCATAAAGTTTGGCAGGCACTGGCAGCATGGCCACGCCAAGTTTCCA
>JAYVAI010000380.1:0-3277 GCA_043751075.1 Cyclobacteriaceae bacterium
GAAGGCAATGAAAAATCATTGTCCTTCTTTTTTAGGGAAACAGAAAAAAGTGTCCATTTTTTTTATTTCAACTTGTTGCGTTAGAAACTTGAGACCACCCATTTTATATTCATCAAGAAAAGAAATTGTTTTATGATGTTCTTCTTGATTCTTAACATATTCAATCAAATTTTCTTTCGCTTTTATAGCGTATGTGAAAGCCCCATACCCATCCTGCCAACCATCGAAACTTTTAAAAAGATTGTTCTCTTGGATAAATCCAGAACTGGACAACTTGATGTCCTTTACCAAATCGGAGAGAGCGACTGATGGATGAAGGTGTGTAACAATATGTAGATGGTCTTCGACACCATTAATGCGGTACAGGTGACATTTTTTATTATTTAAAACATCCCAGATATATTTAAAGAGGGTTGGTCGGTTTTCCTTCTCCATAATCAGTTCGCGATCCTTTGTGGTGTAAACAATTTGATACAAGATTTGCGTTGTAGGTGCTCATAATTATTTTATTTTGGATTTGGGTTCAATTCTCTATGGGTTCAATTCAACCCCTTCGGGGTTGCCGTGCTTATTATCTCCATTCTCCCGCGTTGCCACGCGGGGCTATTCATTTTCAACCCCCTTCGGGGTTGCCGTGCTTATTATCTTCATTCCCCCACGTTGCCACGTGGGGCTATTCATATTTAATCCCTTCGGGATTATTTGCAAGGTGTTGGGGTGCGGAAGAATTAGGTATTGGACATTTTGGGCAATACGGTGTGTGTTATTGTGTTTTATGGTAGTATGATGGTATGATTTAATAATGATGTTACGCATAAGTCATTTATAAGAATAAACTTCCCTGCCTCGCTTAAAAGTTTTTATCACTTCAACTTTTCCATTTTGCATTTGCATCAATGCCAGGTCAGCCACACTTCCCGTCTCAAAAACTGGAGGATTGGGATTGAAAATATTTTGTGGCCTCACCGATGCCATCTCCCACGCTTCCTCCAATGTCGCCAACTTATTTCCAATTAAAAATTCAACACCTTGCTTTATGTTGGAAGCAGAGCCTGCGAATATGGATGGGTTGTTTCGCAAATGAAGTTTCCCCTCATTCGTCATTGTTACTTGTCCACCGATGTGAAGATCATAATCACCGGGCGGCATGCCGGCCAGCGAAACGCTGTCGCTCACCAAAATCAATTTCTCTTTTTTCACTTTTTGAAAAACATGGATCACTTCGGCAGGCAGGTGAAAGCCATCGGCAATGATGGAAGCACCCAACCGGTCATCGGCCAATTGCGACCATAAATAATTGGGATGGCGTATCAATGTTGGGTGCGTGCCATTTCCAAGGTGGGTGGATAATGTTGCGCCTGCACTCACTGCATCGAGCAATTGTTGATGTGAGGCGTTGGTATGCCCTATGAAGACAAGGATATTATTTTTTACGCATTGCTCAATGAGGAAGTTTGAATTTTCCCATTCAGGTGAAAGCGTGATGATCCTTATCAAACCTTGAGCAGCTTCCTGCCATTGTTGTATCAAATTCCAATCGGGGGGCCGGACAAATTCTTTTGGATGGGCACCGCGTGGGCCATCAAGTGGGGAAATGAATGGTCCCTCCATGTGAAGTCCTTCGATGCTCCAACGGCACAGTTCATCTTGCTTTCGGATTGAAACAACTTGTTTGATTAGTTTGCTGATTGATTCAATGCTATTGGTAATAATAGTAGGCAAGTGCGTGGTTACACCCTCTTTAAAAAGCAAGCGCGTGATGGAAGCAAGCTTAAGCGGATCATCATACAATTCGTTGTAATCAAAACCACCATAGCCATTGACTTGTAAATCGGTGAAGCCTGGGCCGATGAAAAATTGATTACCTGTGGAGTGTATCGTTGAAATATCACGGATGTGTTCCTTTTCAATAGTGATCTCAATTGGAGTGCTATCCTTATAAGAATGTGCTTGAAGTTTCATAGCTAAATTTTCCATTTGCGGATTCGATGTCCATACACCGCATAAAACACCAGATATAAATAGCAAGGAAACAAAACCCAATAAGCCAACCGCACATTATACAAATCGGCCACGTGCCCATAGAACAAAGGCATGATGGCGTTGCCGCACAGGCCCATGATCATGATCGATGCACCAAGCTTGGTAAACCTACCGAGCCCATCCAATGCAAGTGGCCAGATGCCAGCCCACACCAATGAATTGGCCAAGCCAAGCAACACCACAAACCATATCGAAATATCCGCAGTGTGTCCTAAAAATTTTATTTCTCCCGAAGAGAAAATTATTAACAGTGTAAAGACCGTGCCCAGCACCGTACATAGCCTTAACATATTTACCTGACTGATGAATTTCGGAATTAGAGCAATGCCGATCACGTAGCCACAGATGGTGGCGAAGAGTGTGTAAGATGGAAACACTTTAGCTTCAATCAAACCAATGTTCATTGAATTGGCGTATCCAATAATAGTATCAATGGCAATAACTTGTGTGCCCACATGAACGAAGATTGCGAACGCACCCAGCACGAGATGAGGGAATTGGAATATGCTGGTCTTGTCGGAATTGGCAGCAGCCACATCCGAAGTTTCATGTTCCGTATCAATCTCCGGCAACGGTGAAAACCGCACCATCAACCCCAGGCCAAACAAGACCGCTCCCACTATGGAGTATGGAATAATCACCCTCCGTATCAATTCATCAAGCGCAGCATTTTTTTCTGCTTCACCCATGGTACTTAATTGTTTGAAGAGTTCGGTATCGCCTACCCGCAAAACAACCGCAGCAAAAATAAGTGGGGCCAGAATGCCCGCTCCTTTATTGAAGATGCCCATGATGCTGATGCGTTGTGCCGCCCTTTCTTTTGGACCCAGCACGGTGATGTATGGATTGGCTGCTGTTTGCAGAATGGCCAGGCCTGTGCCAAGCGTAAACAATCCTATCAAAAATATTTCGTACGTGCGGCTGAGGGCGGCTGGCACAAAAATAAAAGCACCTATGGCCATCACCCAAAAGCCTATCATCATCCCTTTTTTAAACCCAACAGACTTTAACAAATAGGATGAAGGCACCGACATGACGAAATAGGAAATATAGAAAGCGAACGTAACAAGGTATGCCTTGAAGTTGCTCAGCTCGCAGGCGATTTTAAAGTAAGGAATTAAAATTGCGTTTACCCACGACACGAAACCAAAGATGAAAAACAACAGGCCAATTATAATGATGGAGATACGCGTGTCGCGTTTGGTAAGGGCAGCAACTTGGATGGATGTGTTCA
>JAYVAI010000381.1:0-8667 GCA_043751075.1 Cyclobacteriaceae bacterium
GCTCGTGATGGTATTGAACACGGTGTTGTTGTTTGCCGTCCAGTAAGTTGAAACTGCTGTTGCATCGCCACTTGAAAGGCCCGTTGCAAAAGCTGCATCGGCTGCCGTTGTTGCGGCTCCAACAAGGGTTGCGCCCGGCACCGACAATACATTGTGCGCATGCTTGCCCGCACCTGAAGTAAGATTATCCAACGTGCCCTGGTCGTCAATACGAATGCCTACGCGATAGCCTGAGAAGAAAGAGTTGAATATAGAGATGGCCGACCTTCTGCGTATGTGCGCGGCATTCTGATAGTTTGCCGATAAGGTCCTGCTTTGAATTTCGCGTGGGCCCAACACCGTGATGTTTGAGAAAATTCCACGTGTGCATCCAGTGTTAGTTGTGCCATCGCAGATACCCGCAATGGTATTTCCATTTGCCTGGTTGTCGCTCTCAAAAGCGTTGGAGCCCGACTGATCGGCAAAGAAAGGGTTGCGCACCGCCAATCCAAACTGCACGTTTCCGCCCCAGCCAAAATCGGTATCAAAGTCATCGTCCCAGGTTGAGTGCGACACTAAATATTTTGCGTTGACAGTTCCACCAAACCACTCGAAGCCATCATCGCCACCAAAAGAAACTTGTACAAACTCTACGGTAGTGCCATTGCCAATAGCTCCCATCGTCAAGCTGTTGGTTTCATTGTTTGGCGTAAGTTCAATGCCGGCATATTCAATACGCACATACTTTAATGAACCAGAGTTTTCAGTGGCATTCACCGTTGGGTCGGTGCCGATAGTTCCATACGTTTGCGTAGGCGTTATCCCTTCAATAGCTGGTTTCGCACTTTGATTTACATACGCGTTGCCCAACATCACAATGCCACCCCAGTCTCCGCGGTCGCGCTCACCTATTGCTTGCGCAGAAGTAAATACAATGGGATTGCTTGCTGTTCCATTTGCAATCAACTTGCCACCGGGCTGAACGATCAACACCGCCTTTGATGCTTTATCTCCTTTTATGATTGTGCCGGCAGGCACCGTTAGCGTTACGCCAGTAGGAATAAACACCTGACCCTTCAACAGGTAAGGCTTAGTGGCATCCAATGTTTGCGTTGTAAGAATTCCTTGTAAGGAAATAACCGGGTCTCCGATGGTGATCACAAAATTTGAAATGGCCGAAGGATAATTTTTTGCATCAATTACCTGAAATGAGACAATGATTTTAGAACCTACTTTGGAATCGGCAGGTATCGTATAATCAAAAACAACCGGGGCCGAAATATCAGTAGCCGAAATATCGCGTGTTTCTGCTTCTGTTCCAGATACATAGATAACCAAATCCTGCGCTCCGTTGGGGGCAGTGATGGTAAGGCTTGCGGTAACTTTTCCACCGGGTATATTCTGTGCCGATGTTGGGGTCACCGTTACCGAAGGCGCGGGCTCAATGGTTTCTTTGTCGCAACTCTGTAAAAACGCTATCGCAAAAACTACGACTGCGAGCAATGTTAACTTGAATAGATGTTTCATGGTTTTAATTTTTTACAAAAGTAGAATGACCTATTTGCGAAGTAGTTAAAACCCTATTATCAATTCATTACCTCAGTGTTACCATGCTTATTTTGAATTATCCCAGATTACGCATTAGAACTAAAGTGACATGGTAATATCGCTTGCTGTCGCGGGTTAGTAGTTGCCACGACCTTTAGGTCGTGGGTTAATTGAGTAAGGATAAAGTCGGCTTTAGCCGAATTGATGAAAGCATATATTGGGAAGGCAATAATATAGATTTTCAATTGGGGCTAAAGCCCTTGCAGTTTATCCACCAATAAACCACGACCTAAAGGTTGTGGCAATTTATATACCCCTTTGCCTTCAGGCTGGCACTGTAGAATCCATCATAGAGCCGAAAATTTCTATTGCATAATTGCGGATTATCAGATCAGAATAAAAAAAACCTGTCTTTCAAAGACAGGTTTCAATAATATGTTTCAAGAGCAACTATTCCTTATCAAACTTCCACGACAAGCCAAGTGAAAACTGAGTGCCCACTTGGTAGCGTTGAATGAGTGCCTCTTGGTCAACCTTGATTTCATTGTTGTTGTCATTGTCCTGGTAGATACGATAAGCAGCATTGAATGCGTTTTGAACATTGAGCTTCACTTCCATTCTGTTCATAAGTTTCTTTGCTACCTGGAAGTCAACCGAATGCCGGGGAAGTTCCCACCAGGTAGGGAACAATTTATCGCCCACCGAAAAAATGCGCGGGCCAAATACATTGTATGCACCATTTACGGCCCAACCCTTTTCTTCATCATTATAATAAAGACCAAAGTTTATGATGTAAGGCGATTGCCCCTGCAAAGGTCTGTTCTGGATTTGATTGGGCGAACCTGTGCCTATATCAATATTGCTGTTGATGTAGGCTGCGTTTAAATTAAAGGTTGTGTTGCGCAAGAGCCTTGAAACGCCCAGGCTGGCGAGTGATTTACGAAACTCAAACTCCAATCCCCACGAGGTGGCGCCCACAGCATTTCCATAAACCAACTGAGGATTCTCGGAAGTGATTTGAAGGTACAATTCAATGGGGTCTTTAAAATTTTTGTAGAAGCCGCCCAAGCTTATCATCTCTCCGGGATTGGGGTACATTTCATACCGCAAATCTACATTGTCTATAAAAGCAGTTTTGAGATCTGAATTGCCAATGATGGCAGCTTCATACTCAAATTGATAATATAAGAATGGTGCAAGCTCTCTAAACTCAGGTCGGTTTACGGTGCGGCTGTAAGCGGCCCTGATCATTGAGCGGTCTGATAAATTAAAAGCTCCATTAAAAGACGGAAGCGCAGCAAAAATTGGATTGTTGATATCCACCAGGCCAGTGTTGGTGCGGGCTTTGATAGTCTGAATGTTGTACTCTCCCCTGAACCCTGCGGTAAAATCAAATTGGGAGAACGACTTTGAACCCTGCACATATCCGGCTGTCAACAAATTTGTTCCTTCATACGAATCCTGTGGCTGCGTTCCTTCTTCAATCACGAATCCATTTTTACGGTTGATATTTTCAGGAGCAAACACTTGGTCCAAGGGAAGGTGGCTCAACTCCTGGCCAATGGCCTGATCGAAGTCTGCCGTGTTGGGATATTGATAGTTGATATAGCGCGCATTAAAAACACGTGTCTTGTATTCGGTATAATAACCGGCCTTGATCACCGGGGCCATCGTTCCATCATCATCTCCCTCAAATTTCTTTTCAAAATTTAAACCGTGCGCATATCCAACATCTTTCAAGTCGCTCCAGAAGCGGCCGGTTTCAAACACGTTTCCTGCTGCCGGCAATTGCATGGTGTATGAATTTTCTGTTCCTGCAAATGCCTTATCGCGAAACGTGCGGAACCTGCGGTAGTCGGGCTCGTTGCGCTTTATAAAATTTAATCCCGCCACCCAATTTAGTGTAGAGGACCCATCGCCCAGCTGGTGGGTGCCTTCCAGCTGACCAGAATAAATGGAGCGGCTTAGATAATGATGGGCATAATTGGTGCGGTCAAAATTTGGGTTTTGGATTTTATCGTCACCTATGCGCACCGTGGTTTCGTGCTCGCCCAGTTGAACAAATAAATTTTTGAACTCAATCTTAGTGCGCTCGTTGAGTTCGATAAGCCAGTTGTGCATACCATTTACGCGCACATCATTGCTGTAAAAGTTGTCCTTATACTCAAACCGCTTTGTTGCCGATGTCTCGGTAAATTCATTGTAGCGTAAAAAATCAGATTGATAATGTTGATAGCTATTTGAATAAGCCACTGATGTTAGGTTGCTCAATTTTACTCTTCCAATGTTGAAATTACGGGCCAGTGCAACGTTGAACCCCATGTCCAATGGTGCTTGCCTTTTGGTAACGGCAAAATTGTTGGTCAGCGATTTTCCGGCACGCTCACGGATGGAAGAATTTTTCGCGGATGCAATTAAACTATTGGAGGAAGGGAAATTTTCAGGGATAGAGCGAAAGCCATTATCAAACCCCAAAAAATCTGTTTCGCTTCCGTTGGAAGATAGCTGTTCTTGAAAGGTGGTATTGGTTCTAAATCCAAAATTTAAACCAACACTTGTAAAGGGTTCGTAAGATGATTGCTTGGTTATGAGTTGAATAACACCACCGGCAAAATCGCCAGGCAACTCGGCTGTGGCTGTTTTATAAATAAGCATTTGATCGATTGCACCCGCGGGAATCAAATCGAACGAAAAAGATCTTCTGTCCACCTCCGTGCTGGGGGCAACAACCCTGTTGATCATTACTTGATTGTATCTTTCCGGCAGCCCTCTCACAATCACAAAGCGATTGTCAACAATAGTAACGCCCGGCACCCGCTGCGCAATTTGCGCTACATCGCGGTCTGGAAGTTTGGTGATCTGTTCAGAAGAAATGCCACTTACCACAAGTTTGCTTTCGCGAATGGATTTCAACAGATTTAAATCAGTGGAAATTTCTTTTCTGGCCATCACAACCACTTCTTCCAGTTGAGCTACATCTTCGGCCAAAGAAATTTCAAGCGATGTTTTGCTTGCAGATTCTGTGATAACCTCTTTAATAGTTTGTGTTTTGTAGGTGATGGACGACACGATGATCGAATATGTTCCGGGCTTTACATTGGAGATTGTAAAATTTCCATCCACATCCGTTGCTGCCCCTACGGTGGTGCCTTCAATTACTGCATTGGCACCAATGACAGGCTCCTTCGTTTTCAGGTCAATCACCTTGCCGGCTATGGTACCGTTTTGTGCCCATCCAATGGAGGTCAACGTGAGCGAGAATAGGATCAAATAAAGTTTGCGTAACATACTTTTAATATTTGATGCAAAGGTGCAGTCGTCATGTTATCGCGTTGGGAAGCATGTGTTATGGAATTGTTATCAGAAAATCAAAATCAGGTTAAAACGCGATGTGAAATTGAAATTGGCTTTACTACCTTAGCCCGATGAAGGATGAATTAGTAAAACCTATCGCAAGTAGTATTGAACAATTTGAAAAAGAATACTCGCAGATACCGGAAGAGCGAAAAAAAATCTTAAAGCAACTTGCTGAATTTGCAGAGCAAAAGAAAAAGCTAAAACCTGACGAGGCGGTAGAGTTTATTTTTATCTGCACCCACAACTCGCGCAGAAGCCAGATGGCTCAGCTATGGGCACAAGCGGCAGCATCTTACTATGAGGTAAAAAATATCCGCTGCTATTCGGGGGGCACCAAAGCGACAGCCATCAGTTCAAATACGGTGAAAGCCATGAGTGATTTTGGTTTCAACTTCCTGGTGCGAAGAAGGAGTGAAAACCCGCTATACAGGGTTTACTTTTCTGCAACCGAACCTTACGTGGTTGCCTTTTCTAAAATATATAGAGTAACGATTAATCCTACCCGCGGCTTTGCTGCCGTTTTGGTATGCTCGCAAGCCGACAAAAATTGTCCGGTGGTAACAGGTGCGCGCCTCCGAATTTCCCTTCCCTACAGCGACCCGAAAGAGTTTGACGGCACACCGGTGGAAGAAGCAAAATATCGGGAGAGTGCTATGGAAATTGGCCGCGAGATTGGCTATGCGTTCTCGCTGCTAAAAAAATAGATTGATCTGCATGGGCCCGCAAAGACGGAGAACTCAAAGAGAATAACCTATTTCGAAATGGGCACTTTGCTCAGCAGCACTTTAACAATGTCGGCTGTCTTCACATTGTCAGCTTCGGCTTCGTAATTGAGAATGATGCGGTGGTTCATTACATCCAATGCAATTTCTTTTATGTCTTCGGGCAACACATAATCGCGGCCGTCCATAAAAGCCATTGCCTTAGAGGCCAAGTTCATGTTGATGCTGGCTCGTGGCGAGGCCCCAAACTGTATGTACTGCGCTTCGTGGTCAAGTTTGTATTCTTTGGGCTTGCGTGTGGCCGTTACCAATTCGATAATATATTTTTCCAGCGATTCAGAAATCTTCACCTTGTTCACCTCATCGCGTATGGAAAAAATATCTTCCTTGGTCAGCACCTGGTTCACCACAAAACTGAACTGCATGTTTGAAATCCTGCGCATGATTTCCAGTTCCTGATCTTTGGTGGGATAGTTCACAAACACCTTCATCATAAAGCGGTCTATCTGTGCTTCAGGCAATTGATAGGTGCCTTCGTTCTCCACCGGGTTTTGTGTGGCCATCACCAAAAAAGGTTTGTCCAATTTGTAGGTGGTCTCTCCAATGGTCACTTGTTTTTCCTGCATGGCTTCCAGCAAAGCCGATTGTACTTTGGCAGGCGAGCGGTTGATTTCGTCAGCCAAAATAATGTTGGCGAAAATAGGACCCTTCTTCACTTCAAACTTTCCTTCCTTTTGGTTATAGATCATGGTGCCCACCAAATCGGACGGCAACAGATCGGGGGTGAACTGGATGCGCGCAAAGTCTAAGTGCAACACCTGAGCCACTGTACTTATCGTAAGAGTTTTGGCAAGGCCGGGCACTCCCTCCAGCAGCACGTGGCCGTTGGTGAAAAGACCCACCAACAGGCGGTTAACCATATAATCCTGGCCCACCACCACTTTGGCCACTTCACTAAAAACCTGTTTTATTTTCTGCTGATGTTCCTTTTGTAGTTCCGTTGTTTCTGCAAATGCCATAATCTTAGGTAAGTAAAAATTGGAACCGCAATATTAAGGAATTGCAATCAAAAGTGAGGAATGATTTATGGCCGTTATACCTTCGGGTTCAATCTTTCTTTGGCGGTGCCGAATGGCTACTCTTAATTCTTAAAAGCAAACTTAAAATAAATCAGCAGCAAGCTCAAGGCACCGATGATGCCATTGGCTATGATCACCGGCCAGAGCATCAAGGCGAACGCATATACCAACCACACGATGGTGCTGGTGCACACGATCAGCAACATGGTAAGGCTCAAGTCGCCCGCGCTTTTTGTTTGCCAGGTTTTATACACCTGTGGGATGAAGGTGATGCAACTTAAAAAACTGCCGAGGTAGCCAACTAAATCAGTGGAGGTCATGTTGATAAAAATTTCGGTGAAAGGTACGACAACGTATTTTGTAACCCAATGGCGAAAAAGTAGATCTCTCAGCAACTAAACGTCACCCTAAATTCGCTCCCTATCCCCATCTCTGATTGCACGCTGATATTTCCTTTTTGCTTTTGCATGATCTGTTGGGAAATGCTGAGGCCAATGCCGGTGCCGCCTTTCTTGGTGGAATAAAACGGAATGAAAATCTGTTCGAGGTCTTCTTTCGAAATACCAACTCCGCTATCGCGCACGATGAGGTGCACAAAACGTTGGCCTTCTTTTACCAAGTTTATTTCAATCCGCTTATGGTCTTTCATATTGGCCATCGCCTCCACGGCATTTTTCAATACATTGATGAGCACTTGTTGTGTTAAGTTTTTGTCGGCATAAATGGAAATGTCTGCGGCCTTGTCAATGTGCAATGTGATATTCTCGCTCTCCAAATCCTTTGCAAAAAGTTGCGCAGCATCATGGATAATTTCGGATACCGACAACTTGGTCATTCGTGGTTCGGGAATTTGCCCCACGCTTTTAAAATTCTGCACAAACTCTTTCAGCGAGCGGCTGCGCTGACCAATTGTTTTTAAGCTTTCCATAATATCATCCCGCTCTTCTTGTGTGAGTTCTCGGTTCTCTGCACGGGATCGTACCACCAAGTCATAGATGAAAGAAGACAAGGTGGAAAGCGGAATGGCGGAGTTGGAAATCTCATGGGTGAGCACGCGCAGCAACTTGTGCCAGGTCTCGGCTTCCTTCGCGGCCAGTTCGCTGCTCACATCGAGCAAGGCTACCAACTTAAGGTTTTTGTGCTGAAATAAAATGTGCTGCGAATGGATGGATAGAAATATTATTTTCCCGGCCAGGGCAAGCTTATACGAACTCTTCTCTCCATCCTTGATCGTGTGAAACAACTTGGGCAACTCGTAATCAATACGGGCAAGCCCATCTATTTTTTGAAGGAACGGAATCTGCAGCAATTGCTTGGCGGCATTGTTGATGAGGTACACTTCGCTGTTGGCCTCCTCAAAGCAAATCATGGGCGCACCGGCATGCTCGACAATCACTTGCAGCAACTGATGTTGTGATTCTTTTTCGGAGCGAAGGGTTTTGAATATATCGTTCAGTTGGTTGAATGCGTGGTGCAAATCGTAATCATCGGTGTTGGGGTTTTCGGAAAAGGTTACGGCAAAATCGTTTTGCTTTATGGCCTGTAAGAATGCAGTAAGCTTGCGCTCCGATTTGTCCACAAACTGCAGGGTATAAATAAAAAGCCCTGCGGTGATCAGTGCCGTCCAGATGCCCGCCATCCAATAGGGCGAATCGAAAACGAGGAATCCTGTAAGGCATCCAAAAAAGCAAATGGCAATCAGGCGCACGGCCACTTTGCGTTGCAGCTTTCGCCTCAGGGGAGTAGAAGCGCGACTGTCAGGTGTTGAGCCCATGTTCTTCAATCTTTCGGTATAGTGTGGTTCGGCTGATGCCCAACTCGACTGCGGCTTTGGTAAGATTGCTTTGATGCTTGCCGATGGCCTTGCGGATAACTTCTCGCTCCACATCAATTAAATTGAGTGAACCGAATTGATTGAATGGAATTCTGTTTTCGGCATCGCCATTGACCAATTGAAAATCGGCACTGGACAATTCATCTTC
>JAYVAI010000382.1:0-8664 GCA_043751075.1 Cyclobacteriaceae bacterium
GATGCGAGAAGTAAAATTCGTATTGAAATCATGATCGTATAATTAAGGTTAGCCTTTGAATTAAAAAATCCATATTTTCATAAGTATAAATAAAAAAACAGCCATGAAGAAAATCACCCTCACACTACTGACCTTAATATACGTTGTTTCATTTGCATTCGCGCAAAGCAAACCCGAAGCAATTCGAATAATCATGATTGGTGCCCACCCCGATGATTGTGATGGAGGCGGAGGAGGCACCGCTATTTTGTTTGCCTCCATGGGCTATGCCGTAAAATTTGTGTCTGTGACCAATGGCGATGCCGGTCATCAAACCCAGGGAGGTGGCGCATTGGCCAAGCGCAGAATGGCCGAAGCCAAAGAAGCAGGCAAACGTTTTGGCGTTGCATACGATGTGCTCGACAACCATGATGGCGAACTTACACCAACGCTTGATGTGCGTCTTCAGATCATACGAAAAATACGTGAGTGGAATGCCGATGTGGTAATTGCCCCACGGCCTAACGACTATCACCCCGACCATCGCTATACGGGTGTGCTGGTGCAAGATGCCGCCTACATGGTGGCGGTGCCCAACGTTGCGCCCGACACACCTCCGCTAAAAAAGAACCCGGTGTTTTTCTATTTTCAGGATAATTTTCAACGGCCAAATCCATTTCGCCCCGATGTAGCTGTTGACATTACGAGTGTGTTTGAAAAAAAAGTGTTTGCCCTTGCTGCGCACGAGTCGCAATACTTTGAGTGGCTGCCGTGGATCGCTGGCTATGCCAATGAAGTGCCCGCTTCCAAAGCCGACTGGCTTCCGTGGCTGGCCAAACGCCAAACAGATCCGATCACCCCGGAGATTTTGAAATCATTGGAGAAGTGGTATGGAAAAGAGCAGGCCGCCAAAGTAAAAAACGCGGAGGTCTTTGAGATATGTGAATATGGAGCGCAACCGAATGCCAATGATATCAAGCGGTTGTTTCCGATGTTGGGAAAGTAGAGTTAGATGCTGGATGCTTGAAAACTGGATTCATGTTAGCTGGTTTTAATTATTATACTTCCATCAAGGGAAGTCTCTTTCTTCTCCTTTGCAACTGATTAAAAACAATAGAAGGAAAGCAGATAATACAATTTTCTTAGAGTGCATATTTTAAATCGGGCACGAGCAAAACCCCAACTTGTTCTTGTCCGTTTCTAAGTGAGGTAAATCCAATCAGAACATTTATATTCATGGGTCGTTAGTACACACTAAACCATTTACGTATGAAAAAAATTATATTGTCAATGTCGTTTTGCGTTTTCTTGCTCCAAGCAGCCGTTGGCCAAAGTAATCTGGTAAACCTGAGCAACGTTGACATCCCCTATCAAAAATTTGTGCTCGACAATGGGCTGACGTTAATTGTGCATGAAGATCACAAAGCACCAATAGTATGTGTAAACATTTGGTATCACGTAGGGTCTAAAAATGAAAAGCCTGGCAAAAGTGGCTTTGCCCATTTGTTTGAACATCTCATGTTCAACGGAAGCGAACATTTTAATACGGATTACTTCAAAGCATTGGAAAGCATTGGGGCCACCGACCTGAACGGAACAACCAACACCGACCGCACAAATTATTTTCAGAACATACCCTTATCAGCATTTGATCAGGTGCTGTGGTTAGAGTCGGACCGCATGGGGCATTTGTTGGGGGTTATTGATCAGCCCCGGCTGGATGAACAGCGGGGAGTTGTGCAAAATGAAAAACGACAAGGTGAAAATCAACCTTATGGCCGGGAGTGGGAGATGGCCACTAAAGCAAGCTATCCGGTGGGGCATCCTTATTCATGGACAGTGATTGGTTCTATGGAAGACCTGAATGCTGCTGCATTGGAGGATGTAAAAGAATGGTTTAAAACATACTATGGGCCGGCCAATGCCACGCTTGTCATTGCCGGAGATGTAAAGGCGGCAGAGGTCTTTGAAAAAGTAAAAAAGTATTTCGGCAATATCCCTTCGGGGCCAACGCTTGCACGGCACACGGTAAACATTGCAAAAAGAAATGAAGACACCCGCCAGCAATATCAGGATCGGGTTACAGAACCCCGCGTGAGCATGATGTGGAATGTGCCACCCTGGGGCACGCCCGAATCGGCCTATCTCTCCCTGGCATCATCCATTCTTACCAATGGCAAAAGTTCTCGCTTGTATAAAAAGTTAGTGTATGAAGATCAGAGCGCGAGCTATGTATTTTCTTTTGTTGACAAGCAGGAAATCAGTGGCAACGTTTATATCGGCATGGGGGTGAAGCCAAATACCGATCACAACAAAGTAGAAGCCACCGCCAACGAAGTGCTCAAAGAATTTTTGGAGAAGGGAGTGACCGAGCAAGAACTTCAACGAGTGAAGGCTGAGTATTTTGCAGACTTCATAAAAGGCATGGAGCGCATTGGCGGATTTGGGGGCAAGTCGGATGTGCTTGCCGAAGCCCACGTGTATGGTGGCTCGCCTGAAAAATATAAAGAGTACTTGAAGTGGATTGCAACGGCCACGCCCGCAGATATAAACAAGACAGCGAAAGCATGGTTAAGTTCTGGCAAGCATACCATTATATGCACACCATTTCCCAACTATCAAATAAGCGGAAGCGAGGCTGACCGCAGCAAACTTCCTGCACTCACAGCACAACCACCCTCCTCGTTTCCGGATATACAAAAAGCCACGTTGAAGAATGGGTTGAAAGTTGTGCTGGCACAGCGCAAAGGCGCGCCCACCATAGCCGTTGACCTTATGTTCGATGCAGGCTATGCCTCCGATCAGTTTGCCAAAACCGGAACAGCCGCACTTGCGCTCAACTTGATGGACGAAGGAACTCAAGCAATGAACACACTTCAAATCAGCGACAAACTTCAGACGTTGGGCACTTCCATTTTCACCTTCTGCGATCTCGATGCTTCTTATGTGCGCATGAATGGATTAAAAGCATCCCTCGATGAATCATTGGATTTGTTTGCCGATGTAGTGCTCAACCCCGCTTTTCCAAACAATGAATTTACCCGGCTACAGAAAGAGCAAATCAATGACATCAAGCGCGAGAGCACCGAACCGTTTTCAATGGCGTTGCGTGTGTTCCCTAAATTTTTGTATGGCGAAGGTCACGCCTACAGTCAGCCGTTCACAGGATCGGGCTATGAAAGCACGGTTTCAAAAATAACGCGTGACGATATTTTGAAATTTTACACCACCTGGATCAAACCCAACAACGCCACATTAGTAGTGGTGGGCGATATAGAAATGAATGACCTGGTGAGTAAAATTGAAAAACGGTTTGCGCAATGGAAGCAAGGCGATGTTCCAAAAAAGAATCTCGCTGTTGTTTCAGGCAAACCAACCAACAAACTTTACCTGATGGACCGGCCCGAATCTGAGCAGTCGGTGATCATTGCAGGCTATCTGATTGAGCCTTATGGAAAATTGTCGGAGATAGCACGCGAAGCATTTGTGAATGTGTTTGGTGGCGATTTTACTTCACGCATCAATATGAATTTGCGCGAAGACAAACATTGGTCGTATGGAGCCGGCACCTTTGTGCCCGGTGCCAAAGGCCAACGACCTTTCATTGCTTATGCTCCCGTGCAAACCGACAAATCAAAAGAATCCATGCAGGAATTAGGTAAGGAGTTTAAAGCGGTGGTTGGCGATAAGCCGGTGACACAAGAGGAATTCGATCGCA
Organism: Cyclobacteriaceae bacterium; assembly: GCA_043751075.1. Lineage (GTDB taxonomy): Bacteria > Bacteroidota > Bacteroidia > Cytophagales > Cyclobacteriaceae > ELB16-189. The sequence continues at coordinate 3,698 of JAYVAI010000382.1, forward strand.
ACAAGAGCAACACGCTCATGGGCTTGCCAGGCCAATGGGAAACAAATGGGGCCGTGCGCAATTCGTTGGTCACCATGAGCAAGTACGGATTGCCCGATGACTATTACAAAACGTATGAAGGCAAGGTGCGCAGCCTGTCATTGGATGAAGTGCGCAAGGTGGGCAAACAACTTGTGGACCCCGCCAAGTTGAATTGGTTTGCGGTGGGCGACAAAGAGAAAATCCTCGAAGGCTTGAAGCAATTGGGCTTTGATGAAATCATTCTGATAGATGCCGATGGAAATCCCCTTCAGCCAATTGAAGAAAAGCTGAAAAAGAAGAATTGATAGATGCTAATAATTGATTTACGCAAACATCAGTAGTCTGACTGCTTAGAGCGGTCTTGACGACTTTCAGAATCAGGTCCTAAATTTATAAACACATTCCCTATGGCAAAGCGATTGGTAAAAGGTGAAAAGAAATTATTTGGTGTGTGCAGTGGCTTGGCCAACTATTTTGACATCGATCCCACAGTAATGCGCATTATTTTCTTAGCTGCGTTTTTATTTTTTGGCACAGGGCTGCTTCTGTATATCATCTTGCTTATCGCGATGCCTGAAAAGTAACGCGACAGTAAGACCATAAAACTCTATTGCATCGTGCCTTTAGGAGCGGCCGACACAAAAGGTTCAAATGGATACACCCTTGGCAATACTTCCACCCCAGTGGTTACCTTAAAAGGAATTTTTCCTGGAAAAGTGATTTCCACAAAATAACCCTTCCATCCTTTTTCGGGTGCAGACAAATTGATTTCATACGTGCCATTGGCATGAACGGCCACATCGGTAGCTGTCCATTTTGCACCGAACACATCAATTCTGAAATCGCGTTTCTCTGTATTGTGTGCCTGCCACAGTTTAATGGAAGTGGGTTGTACTGTGCCTGTTTTTATTTTGAAAACATCTCCTTGCAACACCCAAGTGTAGTCTGGCCGTGGTGTGTTGTCCAGCACGGATGCATAGAAGGCGGTGAGGTTTTGCAGCGCATCGCTTTTGGAAACATCGTGCCCCGAGTTGGGCACATACTGCAAATGCTTTTCTCCCGGCAGATCGCTCCAATAAAACTTCCAGCTATCGGGAAGAAAAAACTCATCGCCCGCAGCGTTGATCAGCAACTTGGGCATGGTATATTTTTCTTTGTATGAGTAAGGCTCCACGATTTCCAAGAGGCGAGCATATTCCTTCGAACCTTGCCATTCCATAATCCCTTCGTTCACATAATCGCCAACAGCCGGAGCCCAGAATCCATAATTGCGCCAATGATGTTGAAACGATGGGACCACATTGAGCAAGTCAATCACAATCGGCACAATGGCCACCACCCGTTTGTCAAGCGCTCCGGTCACCCAGGTAGTCCAGCCGCGTTTGGAAGCACCTGCTACCACAAAACTTTTTATCTCCGCATGATTATTTTTTTTGATCACTTCCTGCACCACATCCATGGCGGCCACTACGGCATTGGTCATGGGCAGACGCGACAGCCAGATGGCATCTTCATCTTTGGCACCGCCTTCCATAAACTTGCGCCACCCATAGGCGATGATTGCATCTTCGTAGCGATTGTTGAGCGGATCATCTTTAAATGCCAAAGGCTGAAATGGAATGTTGTGAACCTGCGCCACCACAGATTGTGTGGCCTTGGCAACCTTTAAGATCAACCCATCCGGTTCTGCTGGCAGTGCATCATCCTTGCTTCCACCACCTATCCACATCATACCCGTAGTGTACTTGCAATCATTGGGCACTATCATGGACACCCAATGCCACCACTCCGTTTCGTTCACTTCATTTTTGGTCAACCATTGCTGCGAAGTCATGCGCATCACATAGTAGGTATAGGTATCTTTCTTCGAGGTGTGAACTATCTCATACTTGAAGTCCGGATCGGTGGCCAGTACATAATCAAACAGCGGACTGCTTTCTTTAGCGGCCGGTTCGGTGGCAGCTGGTTTGCACGACCAGATAAAAGAAGCGATGAAAACCAATGCAGTGGCTCTCAATAGAAGTTGGGTTGCTTTCATGTGCTATGGGTTGATGATTGACGAAACAATTTATAAATAAAAAGGTGAAAACAGGAAAGGCGTTACTAAAAGGGTGTACTACAGTTTTGTGTTTGGGACTAATCCTACTTTGTCATGTTACTTCCAATTAATGAAAATGTCATCGCGGGCGAGAGTGCTCAACCTTTATCACTATTGAAAATATTCTACTCGACCCGCGATCCCGATAAAAAAGCTTGGCGCAAACCTTAACGGGATTTCCGGCCTGCCTGGCCGGTAGGCAGGGTTTGCTTATGAACCAATTTAAAAAAATTCTCCCCTCGCCCGGAATGACACTTTAAATGAAAATGTCATCGCTTCGCTAAAGCGAGAAAGAGAGCGGTGACTTTCGTTCAGGACTATCAATTGCCACGTGCTTAAGCCCGTGGCAATTGAACACCTTTAGGAAGTGGGCTTCCTGCCCGATCGCTTGGCAGGCTGGTAGCCCAAAGCATGGGTTGCAAAACTGTGGCTCACCTTACACTCACCATTTCTATAAGCAAGCGATAATTCGTTAATTGCATGGACAGCAGAAAAGCTACGCTTATAATTTCTTTACCATGCCCACCATTTTCACCTCGGAAAAAATAAAAGCACTGCTTCCCCTCTATCAAACATTTCTGGAGAAGGAAGTTTATCCTATCGAGTTGGGCATCATCACCAATCCATTTCGGAAAGCGCTACCGGTTTTGCATAAACTTCGCTCCAAAGCAAAGGAGAAAAAATTATGGGCTCCACATTTATCTGTAAATGATGGCGGCCTTGGGCTTTCGCTAACAGAGTTTGCGCACATCAGCGAATTGTTGGGAACATCACCCTTGGGCCACTACATTTTTAATTGCAATGCACCCGACATAGGCAACATGGAGTTGATGCACCAGTTCGCTTCCCCGCAATTGAAAGAGAAATATTTGAAGCCACTTATTAATGGCGACATCCGTTCGTGCTTTGCCATGACCGAGCCTGCCTTTGCCGGATCAAACCCCATCCACATGGCCACCACGGCTGTGCGCGAAGGTGATCACTACATCATCAACGGCCATAAATGGTTTACCACTGCTGCCGATGGTGCTGCTTTCGCTATCGTAATGGCCCTCACCGATCCGCAAAATGTAAATCCCTATTTGCGGGCAAGCATGATCCTCGTTCCGTTGGATAATCCCGGCTACAAATTAGTCCGCAATATTCCCATCATGGGCGATGCCGGTGAAGATTATATGAGTCATGGTGAAATAAAGTTTAGTAATTGTAAAGTGCCCGTTGCCAATCTGATTGGTGAAGAGGGAAAAGGTTTTGCGTTGGCGCAGGCGCGATTGGGGCCGGGCCGCATCCATCATTGCATGCGATGGATTGGGATTTGTGAGCGTGCCTTTGATATGATGTGCAAGCGTGCTGTGGCCAGAAAACTTCGGGATGATAAAGTATTGGCCGATCAGCAAATGATACAATTCTGGATTGCCGAGAGCCGGGCAGAAATCAATGCATCGCGCCTGATGGTATTGAACACTGCTTATGCGATGGAGAAAGAAGGCGCCAAAGCGGTGAAAGATGAAATCTCCACCATCAAATTTTTTGTGGCCGATGTGTTGATGAAAGTAATTGACCGCGCCATTCAAGTGCATGGTGCGTTGGGCATCACCGATGATACGTTGCTTTCGTTTTGGTACCGGCACGAACGGGGCGCACGCATCTATGATGGCCCGGATGAAGTACACAAAACTTCCCTCGCCAAATCCATCTTGAAAAAATACGTGCCCTGATGCTCGACCAACCCACTCACATCCGAGCTGGCGAGGAACTTGATCTGTTAAAGTTGCAGGATTATCTGCGCGATAAAGTGCCAGGTTTCGATAAAGAAATTTCCATCAAACAATTTCCGGGAGGGTATTCCAACCTCACCTACTTTGTGCAAGCTGGTGAATATGAGTATGTGCTGCGCAGACCTCCCTTTGGTGCCAACATCAAATCAGCACATGACATGGAGCGTGAGTTCACCGTGTTGACCAAATTGCGCGAAGCCGGTTTTGCCAAAGTGCCCGATGCCATTCATTTGTGTGCCGATGAAAATGTGATGGGGGCAAAATTTTATTTGATGAAACGGGTGAACGGAGTAATACTCAGAAACAAATTGCCCAAAGACTTTTCGGTGAATGAAGAAACATTTCTCGCCCTGTCGAAAACGACAATCGATCAATTAGTAAAATTGCACCAGATCAATATACATACTTCCGGACTTGATGCGCTTGGCAAACCGGAAGGCTATGTGCAACGGCAAGTGGAAGGCTGGACGAAGCGTTATGTGAATGCACAAACCGACAACATCGCTTCGATGAATGAAGTGGCAACATGGATGCAAAAGAATATTCCATCCAAATCAAGAACATCGTTCATCCACAACGATTTCAAATATGATAACCTCGTGTTGAACCCTCATGACCTTACCGACATCATTGCTATTTTGGATTGGGAGATGGCAACGGTGGGCGATCCGTTGATGGATTTAGGGACTACACTTGCTTATTGGGCAGAAGCTGCTGATCCCGATGCGCTGAAGCCATTCAACCTCACCTGGATGCCAGGAAATTTTACAAAGAAAGAAGTGGTGGAATATTATCAGCAGCAATCAGGCACATCGGTTGACAACATAGTTTTCTATTATGCTTTTGGTGCGTTTAAAGTAGGCGTTATTTGTCAGCAGATCTATCATCGCTACAAGCAGGGCCTCACTAAAGATCCAAGGTTTGCTTCGCTCATTTATGTGATCAATGCGTGCGGAGAAAATGCGAGAAGGGCAATTGAGAAAGGTGCAATTTGATTCAAAATAGTGAAGATTAAACCGCAGAGGACGCTGAGCAACGCAAAGAATGAGTTTTACCAATGAGAAAAGTGA
>JAYVAI010000383.1:0-3272 GCA_043751075.1 Cyclobacteriaceae bacterium
AACCAAGACACATGAGACAATTTTTAATAATATTGGTGTTAATCACTTCAACGACAACGTTTGGACAGACAAGCACGAAAGAATTGACTGGAATTTTGACAACAAAAAATGGGGACGCAATACCAGGTTGTAATGCAATGTCGTTTCCTTAAGCTCCACTGGCATCCTCTCCTCTGGAGAGGAACGAGGTGAGGCCATCAAGAAAGCCTTAAGGAAACGACATTGGGTTGTAATGTGATAATTAAAGGACAAGTGACATCTGTGTCGACTCAGTCATGTGGAGAATTTAAAATTACAGTTCCGGACAACGATGAAGGAAATTGAATTTTAGAACTCATCTTTAGAGAACGATTTTAATATTCCGGTCTGTGAGGACACAGACTGGGGTTAGTGTGTGTTATGGCACACCATGTTGCCATCAGCTCGGGCTGTGCCTCCCCACTTCGGTAGGCCGACAGGCACTCAGTATTTTACAAATCTCCCCGCATCGGTAACTTTTTCCTGCGTTAGCAATTGATAAAGATAAAGACCAGAAGGTAGATTGATAAGGTCAATTGCATCTACTATTAAGTCAAGTTGTTTTTCAAAAATGATTCTCCCCATCTGATCAAGAATCCTGAATGTAAGTCCACCTCCTTCTGAAAGAATATTCAAGTCGCTATTCGTGGTAACAGGATTGGGAAAAAGAATAGCCTTCCCTTTTTCTTCGATTGGCACTTCAATGATATCCGATAAAATTTTTGTACCATTAATAAACGTTATCTCAGCCTGATAAGCCATAGTGCCTGGCAATAATTCGGTATCGTAGAAATCGAGCAGTAGTTGTTTGCCATTGGAGAGATTATTGAAAACACTTTTTACTCCTTGCGCGGTCTTGAAAATAGTAAGGTGATCTACATTATACCATGAACTTAGCAATACTTGAACGTTCACCTGAGTTGCACTGAACCGAGCTACAGTGAATAGGTTTAAATAACAAAAAACTCCTTGCCGTGTATAATTGATTGCTTCACTTTTTAATCCTGTAAGGCCGTTCATTACAGGTGCTACTGCAAAATATTGGTCAGGTGATTGAGGCAAAACCACCAGCGTATCGGTAGTCATTGTTATTTTTTTTAGATATTGGGTGCCCAGAGTATAGAGTTCGTAACCCGTAGCTTCTTTTATATTTTTCCAGGTAAGACCAATATTATCCGCACAAAGAAATGCGGTTTTCATTTGGAGCAAGGGTGATATGAGAAATTCATCGGTAATGAGCTCCTCCGACCCAATGCTCATTTTCAACCGGGCTTTCGTCAGCGTGTCAGGGCAAGTCCAATAAAAAAAGTGATTAAGGTCAATACCGGATTCAATTAATTGCCAGTTGCCTTGGTTCATTTGCCAATAAAGATCACCCACTTGATCGGGCTGTGCCTGCCACACCAATAGATTTTTTTTTCCGCCTTCGGCTATATCCGTTGAAAGCGGAAAATCCCAACCAAACAGTTTATCATCGTTCAACCAGTACGCTACCGCAACTTTCTGAACAGCAGAGTTCAATGCGCCTGCCTTTAAAATCAATTGGTAAGAGCCTTGTACTGGATTGCTGATGGTTATGTATTCTACGTTATTAAGATGATCCGCTTTTCGCTTAGGCGCTGCCATCAATGAATCTTCATGTGGGTATGCACTTAGTACCCAAGGTTGAGTAATATTTGCGCCATCATCCAACCAACTATCAATGTCATTAACCAAAACAGAATTGGAATTTGGTGCGGCAGGTGGATCGATCCAGCTAATGGCTATTTTGATTTCAGAAATGGAGGCGGGTATGTTAATAGGAAGTGAGACTTGTTCGCTGTTTGTTAAAGTAGTTGTAAATATTTGCTTCAACTCCACTAATCTCAAGGCTTTGAAGGCATTCGCGTTTCCATATCCGTAGAGGTAGTCAATACCTTTAGGGCCAATGTCATCAGCGGAGGCGAGAAGTATGGCTTTTAATATGGAGGCATCCGGAAGTACATTGTTGATGATTTTATATTTCTCCTGAATCAAAGTGCTGATTCCCGAAACCAAAGCGGCTGCATCTGAAGTACCACCCTGGCCATAAGCAGTAAGCTCTGGTTTGAGCCGTCCGTCAAAGGCTGGCCCCCTTGAGTTGAATGCGTTTAGTGTTAATGTAGTGTCAACTGCATTAACCACCAAAACATTTTTTGCCTGCTTGAAAGTACCTGATAGGTTAGCAAAGCCCATATTCTTATACGTGCCGGATGAAGGCTTTGATTTTCCCCTATTGCCCGCAGAAAACACATGCATGAGTGTAGGGTTTTCAAATACCTGCTGATCGTAGGCGAATGCTTCATTTCCATAGTAATTTTCAATCTCAACACCATAACTATGATTTTGTATATGAATATTGTTAGCACTAAAGATGGAAGCCGCGTCCGGAAGTAAGTTGATGAAATCGGAAGAAGTAAAATGGGCCTGTTGTGCTACTCCCTTTGCGTGGAAAGAAGAGTTGCCGGCACCAGCAATTAAAATAGCCATGGTGGTGGCATGTTGAGAGATGGAAGAAGGTGTGACTGTAGTGGCAAAACTTCTGTTCACCAGATCAATATCCAAAGGATCGAAACTTTGTTCTTTCACTGAAATATTTTGTGAAGACCCCTCCAAATCAGAAAAAAAACCGTGCGCTTTATTAATGCGGTTGAATGACGAATTCGTATAACCAAAATTTGATTCGACAACGGCTTTTTGGTGATGATCGATAAACAAAATATTAGGGTCTTTTTTCATCGCCTCTAACACCTCTTGTTTCAGTGACGTAATCTCAAAACAATTTGAGCTTTTGTGTTGGATGGAGATATTGCCTTCATACTTTTTTTGAAATGCAATGGAGTCTTTCACGCTAACGGATATCGTAGTTTTACTTGTTTCAAACCTGAAGGTCTTGCTCGTTACGTTAGGCGAAAGCCTTCCCTGACTAAAGGTCGTTGATATGAAAAATACTAAACAAGCAGTAAGTGTCTTGTCAGCGATGGACATTCAAGGCGAGTTAAAAGGTGTGATTTTTTTATAAAACCAAGTAAAAGCAGGCTCTCTTTTTAAACCATTTTCGGTACAAAAAATCTATTGGGGGTTCTAAAAATTTAATTATTTCATCTTAATACAATGTCGTTTCCTTAAGGCCATATCCCTTCTCCCCAGGGGGAAGGATAAAGGATGAGGGATTAAATAAAGGCTTAAGGAAACGACATTGGATTGTAATATAAACCAAGTCACCACTGGAATAG